>JAFDHQ010000061.1:13396-26306 GCA_019308685.1 Deltaproteobacteria bacterium | reverse complement strand
AAAAGTTCAAATTCAAGGCGTGCAAATTTTGTAATCATGAGGCGTACTTATCGTACGTTGAATGATTGCGAAATGCAGCACAACGCAGAAGTTGGACTTTTTACGAAACCGTCAGACCTTAAAACAAATCCAGGCACAAAAAGAGTTTATTTTTTTTGACTGGTTAAAAATAGGGATGAACGAGCTCTACACAAACACTCTGATTAGAAGGAAATAAAACATTAATGCATTGGAATACTCTTTTTTTTAGAAACAATTCGCTGTGCTTATAACAGAAGTGCCCAACTCCAGGGAAAATTATAGTGTATCAGCAGAAACTTGAGACATAAATGAATTTTGAGACATTTTACCAGTAACTTGGAGACCGGATATGAATGATTCATTTTATGATCCGTAACCAAAGGACATCCGGCAAACTGCCCACAACCCTGAATCCCGTCTGTGGCGGAGAACCTGGCAATCAATGTAGTTCGATATCTTAACGCTTAACCACTTTTGCCTCGAAACCCTCGTTTTGAAGCTTTTTGGTGAATATTTCGGTCTCTTTCTCTGTCCTGAAAGCTCCAAACAAAAGCTTGGTTTTGTTGTTTGCAGTCGTGTCTGGTACGGTGTATGTTAGGTATGTTTTCGATTGTAAGTCGTCTTCAAGCTTTTTTAGTTCTTGATCTGAATTGAAAGTTCCTATCTGAATTGCATAAGGCATTTTGGCTTCGAGTGGATAGAGATTTTTTGTCCCTTTTAATTTTAGAGCAGCTTTCCTTGTCTCCTTAAGAGTCCTGTAGAACCCAATAAAAATGCGATGATATTCTCCCCTGTCAGGGATTCGTGCGGGGCATACAAATGCCAGGGCACCTTTTTCTCTGAGCTTTATGGCTTCGCTGTTGGCAACATGCTTTTTCTGATAAGAACTGACGTGAATCGTATACGGATAAGCACTTTTCTTGCCTAACCTTACTCCCTTTTTCGGATGATTAAAACTCCCGAATTCAATTTGTTTCCAAGAATTTTCCCCAATAAAGATCAAGCCATCATAATTGTTGTTGCCTTTCCAACCGTTGGACATCCAGGAACATTGTAGAAGCTCATCGTTTTTTAATATTATTTTTCCTGAGCAGTAATATTTGGGTTCCGAAAAATCCTCTGAATGGCTTAGAAAAGTCCTGTCAGTGACGACGATTCGTTTTATGTTTGAAAAGGGTAGTGTTAAAGCTGAAGCGCCATAATATGCATAAAATGTAAAGGGATCATTGGGATGATAGTCGGAGTGCACATTTTTGATTAGATAATTTTCATCCGTCCAGCCAGTCACATAAGCATCAATCCCGTAAGATTGATCTGCCAATACCAAACTCGCAGAAACTAAAAAGATGCATAAAGTAAACAAACATGTCCATATAATCGTGTGGGTATTTTTCATGATTTTATTCTTCCTGATAACGGATAAAACAACCAAGCATATAATCCGGCTTCTGGGTGCCCGGCTACGGCTTTTCACCAGAGGGGAATGCAGGATTACTTGGTTTTCATTGTTGAAGACACAGAGCTTCAATAAACGAACACTTATAGCCTTTTACTCAATCGCACTGACAAACAGTTTAAAACTTTCTGAATTTATTATGTAAATTCTATGCAAAAGTCATGCAAAATCGAAAAATTTAGTAAATTTTAGTAAATTTTTTATAAATATTAAAATATTATATAATATTTTATGACGAGCATAAAAGTGCTAATTCATATCGAGATCTGTGATATTGTGGAGCAGATTACATAAAGTCTATGTAAATATTTGCCTAATTTTTGGATAACGCTAAGGAGATATAAATGAGAAAGGTTGGTTAACGGATTTTCGTTGCTATAAATTCATTAAAAATAAAAGATGTTTGATCCCCTTTTAAAATTTGAAAATCTCATCTTAAGAAGAAGCTTGTTCCGGAATCATTAAAATACATGCTTTCTCAAGAGCTTCAACAAATTTCGGGTTCGTTTTTCTCATTTTAATTATTCTGTCCCAAGACAGGATATTTTCAAGCGTGGGCTGCTCTATTCCGATGTTCGATTCCCTCTCAACGGCCTCGATTATTAACGATACGGAATAGATGGTGATATTTTCCAACATTTTTTCAACAGAGATGTTTGTTTTATCTTTATGTTGAGATCTTAATATTTCCGATATACAGACGGATAGAATTGGATCCGCAACATCCTCCGGCTTTTTACATTCTTCAAGATCATAACTTGCATCTAAAAAATCCCCGGCCATCTTTTGTAGGGTATCTAACCACTCATTATTCAGGTTCTGCGGTAAAAGTGCATCAGGCCCATGCAATAAAACTTCATTACCGAATTTGGATAGCATGTCATTAAACCTTTCGGCTTTGGTCTTAATTCCCGTAACCGATTTGTTTGTGGATTGATTCTACGATCTGAACTTTCGTGAGTGCCATGGTCTGTTTCTCCTACGGATATGAATGGTGTTTTTTTGAAAGATTGGTCAACATCGCATTTAAGTTAAATATTGTCAAGATAACGCAACAGTTGATTTCGGTTAGAAATTTTACATATTGTAACACAAAAATGACAATATATTTCAAGCGGTAAATTCATCATTGAGAGCGCACGATTCCGTGTGAATGAAGGACAAACCCATTTGACAGGGTTTGTCCTTTTGCTTTTTTATGAATTTTTAGATATATATAGTTTTAATTGCAGGATTGAAGATTTTAGGTCTTGTTTGAATGAAGATAATTCATCAAAGATAAAAGATAGTTGATTAACTTTTAAAATTTGAAACGTTCATCTTAGGTTATAAAAACATCCGGTTAAATCCATGGCGACAAATCTTCCCCCTGAGTATTTTGAGGCGGATAAACGATATCGGGCCGCCAAAACACCTGGTGAGAAAATTTCTTGTATCGAAGAATTGCTGCGCATTGTTCCTAAACACAAAGGCACGGACAAGCTCAGAGCTGGACTGCGCAAACGGCTCTCTAAAATAAAAATCACCGCTCAGGCCAAAAAAGGTACCGGAAAGCGGGAATCGGCTTTTCGTATCGAAAAGGAAGGTGCCGGACAAGTGGTGCTGGTCGGTCCTGCCAATGTGGGCAAATCCGCCCTGGTATCCGCTCTCACCAACGCCACACCCGAAATCGCTGATTTTCCGTATACAACCTGGAAACCCACTCCGGGAATGATGCCAATGGAAAACATCCAGATCCAACTGGTGGATACACCACCGCTTAACCGGGATTTTATGGAATCGGAATTGTTGGACCTGATTCGCAGATCGGACTATATTTTATTGGTCGTGGATTTGCAGACGGATCCGGTACATCAGCTTGAAGAATCGTTTGCCATCCTTCAAGAACACCGTATCATGCCCGATCATCTTAAGGAGCTTTTCACTGAGCAGCGCGGCTTAATCTTCATACCCTTTTTGGTATTGACCAACAAGTTTGACAATGACAATTTTGATGAAAATTTCGAAATTTTCTGTGAGCTGCTTGAGAATGACTGGCCTTCCATTCCGGTTTCAGCAACCACCGGTCGCAACCTGGAACAGTTTAAAAGGATGCTGTTTGATCGTCTTGAAATTATACGCGTCTACTCCAAAGCTCCCGGTAAAGAGCCGGATTTCAAGGAACCGTTTATCTTGAAAAAAGGAGATACGGTTGAGGGCTTTGCAGGGAAAGTGCACCAGGATTTTGCCAAAAAATTAAAAACCGCCCGATTATGGGGCACGGCCGTCTTTGACGGACAGTTGGTGCAACGAGACCACGTATTAAGCGACGGTGACATTGTGGAACTTCAGATATAAAGGGCTGGTTATTTCAAGTCGGCAATCTGTATCGTGCGTTTTAAGAAGTGAAACACCTTTCCCTTTCAATACCCTCTCATTTCACAAATACTCTAAAATGAACCCCATACATCTTGAGACTTGAATATTTCATTTTTAAAAGTTATCCATAGATATATAATCCCAAATTCAAATATCATCGGCTGCCGCTCAGAAATGATGCCGAGATAATGTGGCGTTGAAGCTGAGGCTTTGATATGCTTAATATATGATTTAACGATGATGATTTGACAATTGTCAATAATAGTTATTTTTGGAGTTTTTGGAGGCTTTTTTAATGTCATACAAACCAACCTATGAAGAATTGGAGCAAAGAGTCAAAGAATTAGAGGAAGAGGACCTAAAACGCAAGCAATTAGAGGAAGCCCTAACCGAGAGTGAAGAGAAATACAAATTATTAATAAAAAATCTGCCATGTGTTGTATATAGAGGATTCAAAGACTTTTCTGTTGAGTTTTTTGATAACAAAATTGAATTATTTACAGGCTTTAATGTTAATGAATTTAATTCCAAGAGGATGAAGTGGAGCGATATTATATTAAAAGAAGATATTGAGGCGGCAAGGATATTTTTTATCCAGGCCTTAAAGGCGGATCGGTCATATGTTAGGGAATATAGAATCAGAACCAAGTTGGGTGAGATCCACTGGATTCAAGAAAGGGGCCAGATAATTTGTAATAATAAGGGTGAGATTAAATTTGTTAGTGGCGTTTTTTTTGATATTACGGATTATAAACGAGCCGAGGATGAGCGAATTCGTCGCCAAAAACTTCAGAGTATCCTCGAGATAGCCGGGGCCGTATGCCATGAGATGAACCAACCCATTCAGGGGATTTATTTGAATTTAGATCAATTATTAATAAATATGCCTGAAGATAACCCATTATTTAAAAAGATTAATTTCATAAAAAATCAAATTGATAAGTTGGCATCAATAACTGATAAACTCCAAAGTATAACAAGGTATGAAACCAAAGAATACATTTTGGGTACGAAAATAATTGATATAGAGAAATCTTCAACCAAATAGGTTAAAGATGGCGCACTTTTGGGCACCGGCTGGCCATCCCGAGGTATATTATGTAAAATACTTCATAGACATCATGTAGTTTATCTCACAATTTCATAATGTTATCTATAAGATTGAACATCTATTCGTTTTATACAATTGATGTAACTATTTAATATCTATACCATAACAGATATAAATATTTTTTTCGCATTTTTCTGCAAATTTTGCACGATTTTTGCTTAACATTTGCTTAACAATAAATTTGATGAACTCGTAAAAAGTCCAATTTAGACGGTTTCAAATTCAAGGCGTGCAAATTTTGTAATCATGAGGCGTACTTATCGTACGTTGAATGATTGCGAAATGCAGCACAACGCAGAAGTTGGACTTTTTACGAAACCGTCAAATTTAGTTGGAAAAACTTTTTATATCGTTTTCTAAACTCCTTTTTAACAGCCTGGGTCGTTAACCATTAACTTGTGAGAGAAAATGTAGCCTCCCACTGATGCGGCCCAGGCTGACAACTTTGAGACCTTTGTAAAACGCCCCCCACTGCATTGAGACCTTTGAAAAACGTTCAATTTTGTTCAAGGCCAAGAAAGGCGATAATTTTAACCACCCCAGAGAAATAGGCTTCGCATTTCACGGAGCACGAATACATTGATTATTTTGAGGATTAACCCGCCAAAGTTCGGTGGCGGGTTAAAATTTGAACCTGTTGATAAATCCCGATTATCAGGGACGCAGGTATTGGACAAAAGGGGGCGTTTTTCAAAGGTCTCGCATTACCGCTGCAGACGCCCTTAACTAGTGTCCATCCTAACGGCATCTTTCGGCCTCCAGCGGCGTTCTCGCTCGTTTTCAATCCTCAACATAGCGCGCTATGCCTGTCGGAGATCCCGTGATGTTTTCGGGGCGGTTGAAAACTCGCTCGGGCCTTGCCGGAAACCAAAATCTACCATTTATGGATGAACACTAACTAAATTGAACGAAATACTCTTTATATAGCCCGAATATTTTATAAAATATCCGGAATAGACAGTATTGGTTAATTATTTTAATTACAATATACTGTTTTTTCTGATATTCTTAACATTTTCCTTGACTATGGTAAAAATTTTTTCTTCATTGCCGCTGTGCACCTCGAATTATTGTGATACGATACTTAAAAACAACAGATAAAGATCCATGGCGGTTTGTTCCTGGAGAATAGAAATAAACTTGAGAAAAAGACCTATGGCAATATTCAGATCCATTAAGAAGAATAGAGTAAAAACGTACAAATTTAACTATTCTCAAGTTGCCTGGCAGGCATGCGCAATGTTCGCTATGTCAATTCTGCTGGGCTTAGCCATCAATCAGTTTCGACCTGACCGGTTGCCGCTGTTGGGAGACTGGTCTATCAAGGCCAAACTGGTAACGGCTAATGGTGATCGCCTTGAAATCTCTTTTGAAGAAGCTGAAAAATTATTTATGGAAAAATCAGCGCTCTTCATAGATGCCCGTTCCATGGACGATTATGCAAATGGTCACATTCCGGGTGCTCGCAGTCTGCCATGGCATGATGTTGACCGGTGGTTTGTCGAGGTTACAGAAGATATTTCACCGGATACACTGATTATTACGTATTGCGAAGATATAACCTGTGATCTGAGTTGTGATTTGGCATTGTTTTTGCTCGAAATGGGTTTTAAAAATGCCCGGGTGCTGCTGGACGGTTGGGCGGTATGGTTGAAAAGCCGCCTGCCGGTTGAAAAAGGAAATGACGTATCCTGAATTTTACGAGTGTTAAATTTGATGAACTCGTAAAAAATCCGATTTAGACGTTTTTGTAAAAAATCATAAGCCCATTAACCCTGAACTTCTGAACCCTGAACCCGTGGATCGGTTACAGTAAAACAAAGGGGAAGAACTTGAATCCAAACCGAATACTAACGCTATCTGCCAGGTTTGTATTAGGCGGTGTATTTGTTTATGCCGGTTTTGACAAAATCCTTCACCCGTCAGCATTTGCAGAGGTGGTTTATAATTATAAAATACTGCCGGACGAACTTATAAATCTTACGGCAATAATACTGCCCTGCCTGGAACTTGTTCTGGGAACTTTTCTTATTATCCGTTTCTGG
The DNA here is from genome assembly GCA_019308685.1 of Deltaproteobacteria bacterium. GTDB lineage: Bacteria > Desulfobacterota > Desulfobacteria > Desulfobacterales > UBA11574 > S5133MH16. Next base: position 19,315 of record JAFDHQ010000061.1, on the reverse strand, counting down.
ATGCCCGGAACCGTTGTCATGAGCAATCTTGTTTTGATCACGTTTATCGGAGCCCTTGTATTTAACATGGCCCGCGGGCTGGATGTGAATTGTGGTTGCTTTTCTGCCACTGCTGTTGAAAGTTCAATGAATATTTTGACGGTTTTACGGGATACATCCTTTCTGACAATAGCTGTATACCTCCTATACTCATGCGTTTTCCATAAAAATTAGCGCCTGTTGATAAATCCCGATTTATCGGGAGCACCGGCATTGGGCAAAAGTGGACGTTTTAAAATACCCTATCCGGAATCTAACGATTCCATGGGTTTTAAGCTGTTCCTATAAAAAAAGATCTGAATGATTTTTCATCCCGTGTTAAAGCCGCATCGATCTCATCAAGAAACCTGATTTTAGCCTGGGGCAGCCTTCCTTCAAGGTTGATATAGTTCGTATAATGATCGCTCGTAACATATGATGAAACCTGAATATTCTTTATCAGCAGTGCTGTTTCATACAACACCTCATGGGGACCCAGCATTTTAAAGGATTGGTTTTGAACTTCTTCCAAAAGCGGCGTGTTTATTTTCGGAACAAAGGTACGCAGCCGAATAAAATCAGGTTCTATTTGATTTAATACCTTTGCCGTGTCCCTGGCATGGGATCGGGTCCGGTGTTTTCCGCCGATACCCAGGATAACATACAGACTCAACAATTGAATAAAAACGCACCATAAAATCAAAATCTATTTTCGGATACCGTTCATGCAGAGGACAAACTGGTATGTCATAACCGGGGCGCCATGTTCTGGCAAAACTGCGGTAATCAGCGCACTTGAACAGTTGGGCTACCCGGTGGTTCATGAAGTGGCACGCGCATATATCGATGAAGAATTAAAAAAAGGGAAAAGTATCGCCAAGATAAAATCGGTATAAAAAACTTTTTTTCTTTGAAAGATTGCTGTTTGAAAAAGATGCCGTGAGATCGGAAGATGAAAAAATCGCAGCCGAGCTGGATCGTATTTTAAAAGAAAGTTATCAAATGCTGGGGTATGACATTATTAGTGTTCCAATTCTGACGGTAAAAGACCGTGTGGATTTTATTTTAAAGCATGTATAAAAAAAATAACAGTTATTGAATGACGCACCGTGAACTATATCGTCTGAAACGCTTCATATTTTCAGAAATCAGTCCCATGTGAAACGTATGTCCCCCCACGCTTGCTTCTTCTAATAATTTCAGAAAAGCATCCACAACCTTTGGGTCAAACTGGATGCCGCTCGCTTCCCTTATCATCTCAATTGCGATTTGAACAGACATTCCGTCCCGGTAGGGTCGATCAGAGGTCAACGCGTCAAATACATCGGCAACCGCCAGGATGCGAGCACCTAAACTTATCTCTTCTTCGGGGAGGCCATCGGGATATCCTTTACCGTTGAACCACTCATGGTGTTGCATGGCCACAGGTATAACTTCAGCATATTCTTCAATAGGTTGTAAAATTTTTGCTCCTTTTTCCGGGTGCTCACAAATAATCCGGTACTCTTCATCAGTTAATTTCCCGGGCTTGTCGAGAATCTTGGCAGGAATACCGATCTTGCCGATATCATGGAGCAGCCCGGCCTGCCGAAGGTTGTCCAATTGTTCCCGTGTGAGACCCAAAATACGGCCAATTTTTAATGCCAGATGTGTAACTCTTTCCGAGTGCCCTGCCGTCCAGGGGGATTTTGCATCAATGGCTCGGGCTAGGGCGGTTAGTGTGCCCCGATTGAGCCTGTCCGATTTTTTATTTACTTCCAATATTTCTTTTATGTTTCCTTTTAGATTTAGATTTTTACTTTTTTCTTCCCAATCATATACGATAACCTCCAGAGAATCCTTGGAACTTATCTTCATCGCTTCTTCTCCCTTTCCCACTTCTACTATGTTTTCAGTATTACAACAGATAATATCACCACGTGTACAGGCCGGTTTCAGGATCAAAAATTGCCTGTTTTGATCCGGTTACCAAATAAATTAAATTAAAACATTTTTAAAGATTAAAAATCATATTGGCGGTAAATCCTGAAAAGAAAACAAAGTAATAAGTAAACGAGAAGCAAAATTGTAAATAACAAACGGTTTTCATATTTAATAAAAAGGTTCCTCGAAAATTTTCATGAAATATTCGGGCTAGGGCCTGTAAAACCTTCGACGCACTTTTTCCTGTTCATCCGGCGGCAATCTGTCCCATTTTTCAAGCTTTTTCCGAATAACGCCTCGTTCTTCCGGTGAAAGCTCTTTCCATTGCTGAAACCATTGCTGAAAATGTTCGCGTCTTTCAGGAGGAAGCTGCTGCCATTTTTCCATTCGATGGCGCAACGTCCGCTTTCTATCTTGAGAGAGGGACTGCCACTCTCGAAATCTTCTCTTGAGCCTGGTTTTCTCTTCAGGAGGCAAACTTTGATAATTCCTTGGATATTTTTTTGCCCGAACGAAAAATTCTTTGTGACTTCCCATATGTTTGACCGTCCCCCGCTCATCCCGGCAGCGAGTAACCTCCCAATCATTTGTAACCATCTCCCGGAAGGACGGCGGCAGTGGTTGAGCCTCCCCAGCCACACAAAAGTGGTGTACCCCCCCCCAGATCGACGCAGGAGAAGATATGGAAACCCAAAGCATAAGGGTCAAAATACCCCACGCCTTCAAACTAAGCAGCCATCTGTTTTTTTGTCTTATCATCGCAGACGTTCCTTAATAATTCACTAATCCAAATATTTCATGAAAATACTCTTTTTTGATTGTTGTCGCTGCAAACCTCATGCCCGCCGAGGCGGATATCCGGAAATCCGTAAATGCTGCAAACCGGACTCCCGACTTTGCGGGAATGGCATCATGGTATGTCTTATCTTTCGAATATCCCGATGAAAAAGCGGCATTATATCGTAGTGTTCCTCCGGTTCATTACGTGCCCCAGTTTCTCCAGAGTGTCCATTTCTTCCAAGAGTTCCAGGTTCTCAAGAAGGTCAAGATCCTTAGCAATCATTTGTTCTTCCTTCTGACGTTCAGATAGGGTCTGGACGGCAGTAGTGGGTAGCAGTCCTTTTAAGCCAAACCATCCAAAAGCCACTAACAAAAGACAGCACGCAGCCAAAGCATGAATGGGCTTAATATATCCACCAAGAAACGGTTTATTAAGCCACTTGTGGTCAGGATTTTCTCTGATTTTCCCGGTAATGGCATTTTTGAGTGCTCCGGCATCCTCATGTGAAAGAGAAACTGCAGGCATGACTTCCTTTACCTTTTTAAGCAACTCCAGCAAGTTCTCCCGCTCCAAAGAGCAGTTCCTGCATGTCTCAAGGTGTTTTTCCCATTTCAGGCGTTCTTCCTGAGTCAACTCTCCGTATACATCCAACCAGAGCATTTCTTTTTTATCGGAACACTGTTTCATAAATATACCTCCTATGGCCGGTCCCATTCCTGCAAGGCATGCCTCAAAAAATGGGTCGCTCGAAAGAGATGGCTTTTGACCGTTCCTTCGGCCGTTCCCATTATTTGAGCGATTTCAGTTATTTTCATCCCATTAAGCACTTTGAGTTGAAAAGCTGTCCGCTGTCTCGCAGGAAGGGACTCAACGGCCTTTCTAATTTCTTGTGCCAGCTGTTTATTTTTTAATGCCGTCATGGGATTGGTATGCTCTTGGGGTTCCGGATATTCTTTATATTCTTCTTTTAAAAGTGCTTTTTCTCGATGGTCCCGGCGCCAGAAGGAAAAAATCCTTTCCCATCTGATTTGGCGCCGCCTCCAATCTAAACCGGTCGTTACGAGAATCCGATAAAACCAGGTATAAAAAGATGATTTCCCTCGAAAACTCTTTAACCCTCGAAAAGCACGTAAAAAAGCTTCCTGGGTAATCTCTTTGGCTTGTTCGCTGTCTCTACAGCACATATTGTAAGCGATTGCATAAGCTTTTTCCTGATACCGACCAACCAGCTCCTCTAAAGCCGACGGATCACCGGTTCGTGCCCGGAAAACCAGCTCTTTATCTCCAATGGGCATGAGAACCTCTTTTGTTTCGCTCACAATATCCTGCTCCTCTCGATTCATCAACCGTGCTGTATTAACATACAAAAGCCGATCTCCTTTTGCAAATATAAACAAACTTACTCATGGGATCAAAATTCCTTGCGGCCTCATTTTATTTTCTGCCTGTTGTTAACCCGATCATCAGCATATATTTTTTTTAATTTTCCATGTAATCCTTTACACGTTTCGTACGTCTTATATGTTTATAGACGTACCGGCATTAAAAAAGTTTACCCACGCAGGTTATAGAGGTCTAACATATAAAGAATATAAAATTATGTGGCTTATTTTCAGCTTATTAGGTTTTTGAGATCTAGGACTAATGCATTTGACTTCGGTGTAGCGGAACGACGGCGTGTTTCTCTTGGAAACTGACTGACTGTTTGAAGGGCCTTAGCATCCGTTAGAACGAGCCGAACTAAATTATGACTCAAAAAATCAATGAGATAATTTAGAAACCAATAGCTCTTAATAGCTACGGCGCGGCTCGGGCTTACGGATGCTTAAGCACAAGTTTCAGTCTGTTGGAAAGAGATACACGCTGTCGTGGAGCGTTTTCTCTGTATAGGGATTCAAATGCGTTTGCCCTGTTTTGAGGTCCCGTCCTGCTTGACGCGTAAGACTCAGTTTAGTATTAATGATAGTAACCATTTTATGGAAACAACCCTTCCGTATAGGAATTAACAACAAATTAAGGGAGCAACGTAATGAAAAAAACAATTGCAATTATTGCGAGTCTGGCACTGGCCATATCTCTTCTTTCATGCGCCGGACCCACACAACAGCAAAGAGGAGCAAAAACCGGTGCTTTAATTGGAGCGGCAAGTGGTGCCATTCTCGGTCAAGTCATTGGCGGGAATACAGAATCCACTCTTCTCGGAGCGGCAATCGGTACCGCTGTTGGGGGCGTCTCCGGTTATCAAATCGGCGCGTATATGGACAAACAGGAACAAGAGTTGAGAGCTGCGATGGCGGCAAGTGAGGCTGCCAGTATCGAGAGAACTCAAAACGTATTGACGGCGACTTTCCGTTCTGAATTTTTGTTTGACTTTGATTCTTCAACCTTAAAACCGGGGGCATATACGGAAATTGCCAGAGTTGCTAATGTATTAAACAAATATCCACAGACAACCATCAGGGTTGAGGGCCACACCGATTCAAAAGGTTCTGAAGCGTATAACCAAACATTGTCTGAAAAACGGTCACTGGCGGTGAAGATCGCTCTGACACAAAGTGGGGTCGATCCGACCAGAATACAAACCGTGGGGTTTGGTGAGTCACAACCCATATCTTCTAATGACGCCATGAATAGAAGGGTAGTGATTGTAATTATACCTACTTAGAAAATACAGGGTAAAAAAAGTTGGGGGGGCTAAAATATGAAAATTATAGGAACAGCCTTAATCATACTTATTTGTTTTTCTCCTTTGAATGCTTTTGGCGGGTGTATAAAAGGAGATTGTATGAACGGACAGGGCACCTTCATTTACTCCAACGGGGACAAGTACGTGGGTCAATTTAAAGATGGCAAGTTACATGGAAAAGGAACGTTGACCTCTCCCGACGGTGAAAAATATGTGGGTGAGTTTAAGGACAACATGTTGAACGGACAGGGAATTCTGGTTCGGCCCAACGGTGTCAAGTATGTGGGTCAATTCAAAAACAATAAGCTGCACGGAAAAGGGACTTTGACTTCTCCCCGCGGCAAGAAAATGGTCGGTACATTTAAATTTGGTGAGTTTGTCGGGAAATAACCGAAATCAGGCATATTTCAAGTTTTCACGACACAGCCGGGCGAGAGGTGAGCCCTAACTTGAGACCTTTGAAAAATGTTCAATTTTGTTTAAGGCCAAGGAAGGCAAAAATTTTAACCAC
>JAFDHQ010000061.1:0-13391 GCA_019308685.1 Deltaproteobacteria bacterium | reverse complement strand
GAATACATGGAGTATTTTGAGGATTAAAATTTGAGCCTGACGCCGGCAATTGGGCAAAAGGGAGCGTTTTTCAAAGGTCTCAACCTCTTACGACAAAGTTTTGCACCACCTCAAAGAGATCATTCACACGAACCGGTTTGGCAAGGAAGGCATCTGCCCCGGAATTTCTGGCGGGTTGTTCATTGGCAGGATTGTCGGACATCAGAAGACATTTTTTGCCCGGACTTTTCTCCCTGAATTTAGCCATAAGTTCAAATCCGTTCAACCCGGGCACATCGATCTCTGAAATAATTATGTCCGGACTCTCATAATCTTCTATATATCTCCAAGCGTCCAGACCGCTATCAAAAGATAAAACATCTCTGTTCACACAATACATTAAAACGGTGACCACAAAATCTCGGACCATCAGGTCATCATCAATAACAGCTATCTTTACGTTGGGTATATTGACCGGGTTCATGCTACTTTCAGAAAGTTCACATCTCGAATTTGGAATTTAAATATTAGCGTCTCACAGATCTGGTTCAAGTTATCGATGAGAGCCTTTTTCCTGAAATGACCCCTGAGACGGTCTTCAGCCAAGGCTTTGGCCATTACGGCCAGAAGCTGAACTCGCTGATGAAACAGATGCTCTTCCGAGGTCTTTTTTTGGGAAACAATTTCTGTTTGGGGCTCAGAGCCATTGTCCTTTAAAGTGGAGGATTCGCTGACCAGATGGAGGGAATGATAGAAAACATGATTCGCATTTTCTATAACGGCCTTTTTTCGGTAAGTTCCGAGAGGGCAGTCTCTTAAATAGGCCTTGGCCATGATAATAAGAAGTTTTAATCGTGATGAAAAAATATCATCGGCCGACATTGCTCTCATCCCCACGGACGCCGGGCCCATTTTAATCATAATATGTCCTTGTCCCTGATTTTCTAAGTAAAAAATATTACCTCCAGGCCATTTAATGTACTGTCTTTATTAATCTATTAGCATGGGAATGTCAATGCATATTTTTAGGATGTGACACGCTTTAAAAGGTAATATCTCAACAAATGAGCCTATGGATGATAAAATGATAAAAGTTCCTCTTTTTCTTTTTCCGTCAAATTACGCCAGGCTCCCTCTGGCAGCCTTCCCAGTTTGACATTTGAAACCCTTATTCGCTTTAACCGTGTCACATGGTTTCCTACTTTTCTGACCATGCGTCGAACCTGCCGGTTTCTACCCTCTTGGAGTATGATACGAAAACGTATGGAAGATATTCTCCGGATCTTTGCAGGCCTGGTTTTGGTCCCCATCATGGGAAGCCCTGAAGCAATTTTCCGGAGAGAGCCATCGGTGATGGGCTTTGAGACGGTAACATCATATTCTTTTTCATGATCAAAGGAAGGATGTGAAAGTCTGTGATGGAGACGGCCGTCATTGGTCAGAATCAAAAGCCCGATTGAGTCCTTGTCAAGCCTTCCAATGGGATAGACACGTTCGGGAATATCTATAAGATCGAGCACTATTTTCTCACCCGGATGACTGCAGCTCGTAACATACCCTTTGGGCTTGTTCAGCATGATATACATCGGCTCACTTTTCAGCGCGACAACCTTTCCATCAAATTCTACCCTGTCTTTCTCAGAATCTACCTTTGTGCCGAGCTGGGTAACAATCCTGCTGTTGACCCTGACACGCCCTTCTCTGATATATTCTTCGCCCTTTCTTCTGGAACAGACACCGGCTTCGGAAAGAAATTTTTGCAAACGCATGGTAGTCATATTTTATGAGTATGGATGGAAATTTAAGATCTGTAATCTGCGTTGATCCTTACATAGTCCACGGAAAAATCGCAGGTGTATATCAAATCAGAACCCCGGCCCATGTTTAAATCAATGGTTACAACAAATTCCGATTTGCAAAGAACCTTTGTGGCCTCGGCCTCAACGTCTTTTCCACAACCCATGCCGGCTTTCACCATTTGAACATCATCAAAATAAACATCTATATTATCCGGATTCACTTTGGCGCCCGCCCGGCCCACAGCGCCCACAATACGCCCCCAGTTGGCATCCTCTCCGAAAAATGAAGTCTTGACCAAAGGAGAATGGGCAACCGTGTCTGCCACTTTTCGGGCATCAGAGTCCGACACCGCCCCCCGAACCACAAGTTCAACCAGCTTTGTAACCCCTTCCCCGTCTTTTACCAGCTGTTTGGCCAGGTTTAGAAATATTTCATCTAAAACCTTTTGAAAATTATTTTTATGGTCCAAACTTCCAATAACAGCTCCGGACAGCCCGTTTGCCATAACCATGACCGTGTCATTGGTGCTGGTATCCCCGTCAATGGTTATCCGGTTAAAAGACCGGTCTGCAGCCTTAACCAAAGTCTCTTTTAAAATGTCCGGAGGGGCTTCAACATCGGTAAAGACAAAGCAGAGCATGGTGGCCATATCCGGACGGATCATTCCGGCGCCTTTGGCAACACCGGCAACGGTGAACGTCTTCCCTTCCACAACTCCCTGCGCCAGGGCTGTTTTAGGGACTGAGTCTGTTGTCATTATAGACCTGGCCAGATCAGGAATTCCTTTAGGCTGAAGAGATCTGACGAGGTCGGGAACCCCTGTTTTAATCTTTTCAATAGGCAGGGGTTCACCGATAACACCGGTTGAAGCCACAAACACCAACTCGTTTGGAATTCCCAGTTCAGATGCTGTAAGACGTGCCATGGTTTTAGCGTCACGCAGCCCCTGTTCGCCGGTACAGCAGTTGGCATTGCCGCTGTTGACAATAATCGCCTGGCAACTACCCGATTTTACCAACTCCATGTCCAAAAGAACCGGCGCCGCCTTAACCCGGTTTTTAGTAAACACACCGGCGACCTTTGCCGGCACCTCTGAATAGATGAGCCCGAGATCCTTTTGGCCATTTTTTTTAAGACCCGAGGCAATCCCGGCGGCCTTAAAACCGGGACACATTATAGCGCTCATAATCATCCTTTTCGGCTAAATTTATTTTAATATTACCCATATCATTCCTTTATCGATTTCATTTGACAGAATACTAAAATATTGTCAATCTGCATTATTAAATGCAGAAAAACTTTAAAATTACCATCGAATACGACGGCACCGACTATCACGGCTGGCAGCGTCAGGCCAACGATCGAACCATTCAGGGTGAAATTGAAAACGCTCTGATGACCATGACGGGAAATAAAATTACCCTGACAGGTGCCGGCAGGACAGATGCCGGTGTGCATGCCTTCGGCCAGGTCGCAAACTTTCTCTGCCGCACAGCGTTAGAACCCCACGTTTTTCAAAAAGGCCTCAACAGCCTTTTGCCCAAAGATATTGTCATCACTAAATGCACACAGGTTTCAGTGAAATTTCATGCGCGCTATGATGTTAAAAGCAAATCTTATCATTACAGAATATTAAACCGCAACCTGCCTGCCGCAATCTTCAGGCAGTATGCCTGGCACATCCGGAAGACACTCAACTTGGATGCCATGGCCGACTCTCTGTGTTATATCATCGGAACCCACGACTTCAAGGCATTTGAAGGCACAGGGAGTCCCAAGGCCAACACCGTCCGCTCTGTATTGCATGCGGATTTCGAAAAAATGGACGGCGGATATCTGGTTTTTAAAATACAAGGAAACGGTTTCTTGAGGTTTATGGTGCGAAATATTGTCGGAACACTTGTGGATGTGGGTCTGGGTAAAATTATGCCCGGGGACATTAACAGAATACTCGTCTCAAAGGATCGCAACCTTGCCGGCATAACCGCTCCGGCACACGGGTTATTCCTTATGAACGTCAACTATTGATAAATACTGAAAATTTTCCTGAGGAATTTAAGGCTACCTCCTGTTTTTCATCTTTTGGACCTGCTCGTTATAATATGAAATAACCTCTCTCCGGTTTAGCATGCCGATCAGAATACCATGGTCATCATCCTTTACAACCGGCAGGCTGTCGATATTTTTAATGGTAAATTTCTGAAGCACGGCATTCAGATCCTCGGATGGCGTTGTTAATATAATGTCAAAAGTGGCAATATCATTCATCACCACAAGCTGCCCGATTCCCCGTGTAAAAAGTACACTTCTAATGTCTGTACTGGAAAATATTCCCGTCAGTCTATCATACTGATCCACAACCGGAAAATAGTGTTGTTTGGTTTCTGAAAAAAATTCCCTGAAATCACGAAAAGTCATGTTCCGGGGAACAACTTCCACTTTTTTAACAAGGTGCATTAGATTCTTGACTCTGATGGCCTGCAAGATATCCACAAAAAAATCTCCTGAATGGGCCGGAGAGTCGATTTTGCTTTTAACCTGCTTTTCATAGATAGTCCATTTTTGTGCCGCAAGATAAGATATTGAACAGACCAGAAGGCTGGGCAGAAGCAGCTGATACGAGTCGGTCATTTCACTGACAAATATGATGGTAGAAATCGGAGTGTTTGATACCGCCGTAAAAAAGCCTGCCATACCCACCACTACAAAGGCCCCGGGTTCAGTGACGACACCCGGCATAATCTGATAAAAAATTTTTCCCACCACACCGCCCATTGCACCACCGATGACTATTGAAGGGCCGAATACCCCGCCGCTGCCACCGGATCCAATGGAAAACGATGTGGTAAATATTTTTCCAATGGCAAGAAGAAATAAAAAGGGTATAGTAAGTTCATTGTAAAGCGCTTTCTGGGCGAATCCATATCCAAACGCCAGAGTCTGGGGCAAAAAGAAGCCGATAATGCCGGTAAACAGACCTCCTATGGCCGGCTTGATGTGATTTGGAATTTTGATAGATTTGAAAATGCCGATCATACCATAAAATGATTTAATGTAAAGAACGCCCGTGGCTACGAGAATTAACGCAAGCACAACGTAAGGCCCCAATTCCAAGGGATTACGAAACACAAAATCAGGCGATTCAAACAAAGACCCCCAGCCGAACACGAGGCAAAACAGACAATAGGCCACAACAGAGGAGATACCGGCAGGTATGATAACCTCGGACTCAAACTCCGGATCACGGTAGAGGACCTCGGCAGCAAAAAGAGCCCCGGCCAGAGGAGCCCGGAAGATACTCCCCACCCCGGCCCCGATTCCCGCAGCCATCATTATTCTACGTTCCCGATCCGATAGTTTTAGGGTCGTTGCCAGAAATGAACCGAAACCGGCTCCGATTTGAGCAATAGGACCTTCTCTTCCCCCTGATCCCCCGGATGTGAGGGTCAGAGCAGACGCTATGGTTTTAATAATCGGAACCCTGCTGCGCATGAAACCGCCTTTTCGATGATAGGCATCAATCGCGGCATCTGTTCCATGCCCTTCGGCTTCCGGAGCATAGGTATATACCAGCCATCCGCTAATTAGTCCGCCAAGTGCAGGAAGAAAAAAAAGGGTGATACGGTTGAACGGCGTGTTTGTGGGATCAAGGAGATGATGTTCACCGGCTGGAGAAGGGGGCCGGTAGCCGGCCATAAAATCCATAAAATAATGTTGACCGAGCTGGCACAGATACTGAAAAACGATAGATCCAAGGCCGGCGATAAGCCCTATTAGTACAAAGTATAAGGTCCATTTACCGGCATGGGCGATATTGATGGACCCCTCTTTACCGGTAATGAATTGGATTATTTTTTTAAAACCATTTAATAATCCCACAGGATAGCCTGTACCGTCATCTCAAACATTAATAAAGAATATCAAACCGTCCCTGCAATCCAAAACAATTATGGGTCATTAACTTCTGCATGCCCTGTATGGGTATGTGAATATTGATAATAAAATTTTAATACCTCATTGTAAATAGCGTAATGAATGATCAGTATCGAAATTATATGCTGTTTGAATATATATTTCTTTTGAAAAAAGTTTACGCAAACTTAAGGTGTTATTCATTCAGTGCTTTTAGATCTTCTACACCCTGAAAAATAATATTGAAAAGTTCAAGTATATCGCTTTCCTCCAGGCAAGAAAAAGCGATTCTCAAATCCCTTTTTCCCATGGATATAAGGCCAACGCCGTATTTTTCAAGAAGATGGAGTCTGAGCGTCTCAGCATCAACAGATTTTAACCTGATACACATAAAATAACCGGAATTAAAAGGGTAAACGTCCCAGGCTTCTTTGTATCTGGTATCAGAAAGAACTTCTTTTATACGTCCGGCCCTATTTTTTAGCACCCTGAATTTCTCTTCTTTTTCTTTAACGTAGTTTTCGCTCTGCATGGACCTCAGCACAATGGTCTGTCCCAGATGGGAAGCATTGGAAATCGAGCCCCTGATGCTTCCTGCGGTTTTCCTTTCCAGTGCATCATATACGGCCATAGGATCACCTTCAATCTTGCATCCGTATGTTATAAAACCAACCCTTAACCCCCAGACAAAGTTCTCCTTGGTAGCGCCATCAAGCTTAATCGCCAAAAGCCTGGAATGCCGGTTGCAAAGATTTGCAAAAAGAGATTCTTTCAGCGTCCGGTTTTCATAAAAAAGTCCGAAGTAGGAGTCATCCGTAACAGCTATAATATTTTTGCCTGTTTCTGCGATCCCGGCAAGGATTTCCGTGATACGATTCCCCTCTTCAATGGTTACCGAATACCCGGTAGGGTTATTCGGAAAATTTAGTAAAACAATTAATTTATCATGTTGTTGCGCCTCGGTCTTTATCTTTTCCTCAAAGGCTTCAAGATTAAATCCAAGATTTTGCGAAAACAAATCATAGTGGCTTATTTTTGCCCCCTTTTTGACATTCAGGATCATGTTATAGTTACCCCACATTTTATCAGGCAAAATTACGACATCATCAGGATCTAACCAGATATCCGCAAACATGCTGATCGCGTGGGTAATACCACAAGTAACAACCGGTAGACTGATGGTTTTGCCCTCAAGGGAAGGATTTTTTTTAAAAAGGGAATCCTGCCAGACCTTTCTTAAGTCCGGAATCCCAAAGGAGGGGGCATAGGTGAGCGACTCTCTGGGCTGAATACTGCAAATTGAACCCATCACTGAAGAAAAATGCATGGTCTCCCCGTGCTCCGTAGCAATGCCTATGGTTGCATTTAATTTATGGGCCTTTTCCCTGGCCTCCGCACTCTGGCTTAGAATCCCTTTAGGGAAAAAAAGGTTTCTGCCCATATTAGACAGCATTTCCATAATATGGGGATTTTTTTTCTCGATAATCTGGTTGAGCTCTTGAGCGATAGGGTTCACGAATTTCCCTCCTTTAAACTAAAAAAATGCTAAAATATATTTTTTTATAGCAATCATGAAAAACCATTTTGAATTTTACCGTTTAGACACAAAACATGTCAAGAAAAAATAAGTTGAAAAATCGGGGGGATGAGGGAGGGACGGCCACATGGACCGGAAGGGGTGTTTGATAAAAAAACCCCGCTCTTTTAATATGGCGGGGTTTATTTGTAAATCCAAAGCAACATTACTTGTTTCCTCTCTTGGATGCTTTGAGCGGATTAATCTTAACTTTTGATCCTGAAGCAGCCTTTGTGACATGTGAAGCAAAGTTGCAATCGCCGGCTTTCCATTTCAGTGAAGGATCAGGGCATGCCGAGCAGTACCATCCGGAACCGTATTCAGTGGTACGATTGCAGCCGTTACACTGCTCCACGATCTCATGGCAAATTCCGCCATTGTAAGAACAACCCTTTTCTGTCATAAAAGGGCACTCAAATCCTTTTCTAACCGTTGTACAAACCATTGGAATCACCCCCTTTTGAAAATAATCAAAAAAAAGCCGGGAGCATCAGTTCCCGGCCTTGAAATGAGACCTTTGCAAAGGTCTCGGAATAGACAGGTCTTTAAAAAACTGGCGCAATATAATCAGGTGGATAAAGTTTGTCAACAAAAAATTTGACATTTCTTCTATGAAACAGTTATCAAAAAGAATTCTTGCTTTATTATTTAAAAATTGGCAATTTACATATAATATGGGTAACATCTCAACAAGTTAATGTTCATCCATAAACGGCATCTTTTGGCCCCCGGCGGCGTTCTCGAAGGAAAGGAAATATATTACGCATGGTCATAAAACAAGTGGTTGAGGTTCTCAAAATAGAGGCCCAAGGTATTCTGAAACTTGCAGATCGTATTGATGACAACTTCCCGAAAATGGTGGAGACCATCTGCCGGTCCCATGGCAGATTAATTATCAGCGGTATCGGCAAATCCGGGCTCGTGGGCCGAAAAATCGTGGCCACTCTGAACAGTACCGGAACACGGTCGCTTTTTTTACATCCTGCCGAGGCTATGCATGGAGATCTCGGCATGGTCGGCCCGGATGATATATTCATAGCACTTTCTAACAGCGGCGAAACCGACGAACTGAATATCCTTGTACCCAGCATCCGAAAAATAGGGTGTACAATCATTGCCTTTACCGGGAATAAAAATTCCACATTAGCCAGACATAGTGACATCGTCATCGATGTCGGGGTAAAGCAGGAAGCATGCCCTTTAGGCTTTGTTCCCACGGCAAGCACCACCGCCCTTCTTGCCATGGGTGACGCCCTTGCCGTAACTCTGATAAACAAAAAACATTTTAATTCAAGCGACTTTAAAAAGATTCATCCCGGAGGGACACTCGGGCAGCGGCTTTCAAACAAAGTTAAAGATTTCATGATAACCGGCAAATCCATTCCTAAAGTTCCCGAAAGGACAACCATGGAAGATGCCGTCAAGGAAATTAATCGCGTTGGATTGGGAGTGATCCTCATCATCAGAGCCGATAACACCCTCGCCGGTATTATTACCGATGGCGACTTAAGACGATTGATTGCAAAGAAAAAATCTATTCACAAACTCACCGTTGAAGATGCCATGACCAAAAAGCCCCGAACCGTGGCCCCGGATTCTCCTGCCTATGATGCCCTGAACATGATGGAAAAATACCAGATCACGGTGCTTGCCATAACAGATTCCGCAGGAAAGGTTCGGGGGATTTTGCACCTGCACGATATTTTAGGCAAAGGCGCGTTTAAGTTTAATGGAACTTAAATTGAAATATTAGCTCTATTTTAAAGGAAACATCATGAAATTAGATTCCATTGACACAACAATATCGACCCTTGGACCTCCCAAAATAAAATCACCGATTCGCAGAGGTGAAAAAGATGCGCTCAGCCGCAACTTTGTGAGCGATTCTGACCGGGTTGTTGTGGACGTAAATGTAAACAGTCTGGTCAAATTGGCTGAAAAAGGAAAAGCTTTTCCCGCTTTTGAGCTGGCCGGACCCAGAAGTGAAATATATTTTGATCCGAGCAAGCTTCGTTGTGCACTGGTAACCTGCGGCGGATTGTGCCCCGGTTTGAATGACATTATCCGGGCAATCGTTCTGGAACTTTTCTACAGTTACGGGGTACGAAATATCTACGGCTTCAAATATGGTCTTCAGGGCTTTATCCCCAAATATGGGCATGACATCATCGATCTTAAACCTGAGCTTGTTGTTAATATACACGAAATGGGCGGCTCGATGTTAGGATCCTCACGGGGACCCCAGTCTATCGATGATATTATCGACAGCCTGGAAAGGATGAACATCGGCATCCTTTTTATGATCGGAGGAGACGGAACCTTGATGGCCGCTAAAAAAATAGCGGATTCAATAACCCAGAGAGGTTTGAAAATAAGTATTGTTGGAATTCCAAAAACCATCGATAATGATATTTACATGGTTTCACGCTCATTTGGTTTTCATACGGCGGTTGACGTTGCCACCCAGGCGATCAAGGGAGCTCATAGCGAATCAACAGGATATCCCAACGGAATCGGTCTTATCAAACTCATGGGTAGACATTCGGGCTTCATCGCAGCCACAGCCGCCCTGGCCCAGCAGGATGTAAATTTTGTACTGATACCTGAAGTAGACTTCGACCTTGAAGGACCCGGCGGCTTTCTTGATTCCCTTGAAAAACGTCTGAGTCACAGAGGACATGCCGTAATCGTTGTGGCTGAAGGCGCAGGTCAAAAGTATTTTAACGACCAAACCGCTGAACGTGATGAATCCGGTAATATCAGGCTCCAGGATATAGGACTCTTTCTCAAAAATACCATACTGTCATATTTTAATCGCAAAAACATCGAGGTGTCTTTAAAATATATCGATCCCAGCTATATGATACGGAGCCTTCCTGCAAATGCCAATGATAATGTCTTTTGCAGCTTTTTGGGGCGTGACGCGGTTCATGCGGGTATGGCGGGCAAGACAAAACTTCTCATCGGCCGCTGGAATAACCATTTCGTGCATCTTCCCATAAGTGCCTCGGCCGGAAAACGCAAGCAGATCGATCCCAAAGGAAAATTGTGGATGAGTGTTCTGGGTGCAACCGGTCAGGGTTCGTTGAAAAACGATTAATCCCTGGATATAGCAAGTTGATCTTCTCATAAGTAGCCTATAAGTGGTTTCAAAACCTCCCCTCAGGCCCAATTCCTGTGTTGGACCGAGGGATTGAAAACGAGCGGGAACGCCGCCGGAGGTCGAAAGATGCCGTTTATGGTTGCACCCTAGTTGTGTTTCAGCTCCACAAATCTATTACCTTTTATTTGAAGAAGATATAACTTCCTTCGAACCTCTCCGTTGTCATCAAAGGAGGTAAGACCGGCAACTCCTTGATAATCAGTGAGCTTTTTGAGATTATTTTTTAGTGAACTTCTGAACCGGATATCCGGCCTGCTGATCATCTGAAACAATATCATGGCCGTATCATATGCCACCGCTTCAATAAATTCAGGTTTTCGGCCGAAAGTCCTATAGAAAGCTCGGACAAAATCCAAGACCTCCTCTGACGCGCTTTCGGCAAGAAAGCCTTCCGGCAAAATGGCGTCCTGTACATATTGCCGGGCCATTTCGATCAATTTGGCGGAATGCCACAAATTGGTTCCCAAAAGATAGGTGTCTGTAATATCATAAAACGCCAGTTGTGGAACAATAAGTCCGGCGTTCTTAGGAGCCTCGGGAATAAAAACGGCATCAAAATCGACAATGGCTTCCGGTTTTTCTTCTTTTTCCTCTTCAATATTTTCATCATATTCATATGCATAAGCAAGCGATGTATCTTCATCATTGCCGGTATCGGCATCGTTGTTTTCTTCATCACCGACATCGTTATCATTTATTTTAAGATGTTCGGGGACGTTATAGTAAAGCCCCACCAGTTTTTTGATAGGATCGGAAAAATCGGTGTGAGTCGAATTGAATGATTCAACGCCCACAACTTTACCTCCACAAGCGATGACCTCATCCCAGAAAAGATTCATAAAGGTTCGACCATAATTCTCATCGGGATAAAGGATGGCAAAACGGCTAAGCTTGAGTTCTTCAACGGCATAAGATACCAGAGTTTTAACCTGCGCAATCGGAGTGAAAAAATTTCTAAAAACCCAGTCACCCATTGAAGTGATATTATCTTTTTGGGTTAACGTTATGATGGGCAACCCTTTATCCTGTGCCTCCAGAGCAGCCGGTTCAGCCATAAAAACCGGACCAATAATGGCGGCAACGTTTTCATCAAACAATTCCCTTACGGCCAGTACGGCTTTAACAGGGTCGGATTCCGTATCTTTTATGATTACCTTGATGCACGGGTTGCGGTTTTGTTGGCTGAATCTATTCAAAGCGAGTTCAACGCCATTTAACGCTCTGTTGCCGTAAATTCTATAGGGACCGCTCAAGGGGAGCAAACATCCTATGGTGTAACGGCTATAGATAGATTTTTGATTAATATCGGCGATTAGATTTTTTGCCTGTTCCACATTTTCGTGAGCCGGAAACTTTTCAATAAACTCCGAGAGCACCGTTAATGCCTCATCATATTTATCTTCACCGGCACTGTTAACCCCCAGCTGAAACATAAGATAACCCGCCGGGAACCTTTTTTCCAGTTGGCTCAAAAGGAATAGAATGTCTTGAGGACTAAACCGCCGGACAGCATCTTTAATTTTTGTTATAATGATCTTCTTTCCCGGATCTTGCGCTTTTGTATATGCCCGGGTATAGTAATCTATGGCATCTTTCAAAGATCCGAGAGCCAGATAGGTATCACCTGCCAATACATAAGTTCTGAGAACATGGGGTCTGGAAACAGCATGTTTGAGAAAGTCTGCTGCCTGCTCGATGACTGTTTCATATTCTCCCTGGTTATAATAAGTGACCATTATTTCAATTCTGGCATCCGGGATAAAATAACTATCCGGATATTCGGCTATAATTCTTTTATAAACATTACGAGCCCTATCATTATTCCCCAGCGCCATGTGGATAGCTCCCGTCTTCATTAAAGCCGCACCGGCCATAGGTCTGTCAGGAAATCGGTCAAGGTACTCATTGAAAAGAACAAGAGCTTCCTCATAGGATTTCTCTTCAAACATTTTTTCAGCCCTGGAAAAAAGCTGAGATGCGGGATCATACTTTTCGTACATAACCTTTGGCATGCATGACCATAAAAAAATGGCTGCTGTTATGATTACAATTTTGCAAATTAGCTTTATAAACATGTCGTAACCGTTTTAATGGTTTGATGATTTTTAAAATTAAAAGATGAACGTCCAACATGGAACAGAATAAACATCGAACCCTGGTCGCCTCTGGCGCAAAAAATAACTTAGCGCTTATGGGACGAACTCCCTAATTTCTTTATCATCTCATATTTACCGTCATTTAATAACAAAGGCAAGCATAAGATGCCAGGGTAAACGCATTTGATTTCGATGTAGCGTAGCGACGGCGTGTTTCTCCTGGAAACCGACTGACTGTTTGAAGGGCTTTAGCACGCGTTTCCCGAGCCGAATGAAAAAATGACTAAAAAAATCAATGGGATCATTTAGCGACGAATGGTTCTTTACACCTTTGGCACGGCTCGGGCTTACGGGTGCTTAAGAACAAGTTTCAGTCGTTCGGAAAGAGATACACGCCGTCGTGGAGCGTTCTCCCTGTATTGGGATTAAAATGCGTTTACCTTGCATAAGATGCATACTTTACTTGCCAAACACCTTATGAAGATGATATATTGCCGGAATCATGGAAACTGATAATCCCAAACAACCGTCCGCCACCCAAATCGACAATCCTGTCAGCAATAACGTTAAGCAAGAGCTTGAAAACTTAAGGAAGCAACTGGATACCATTGACCAAAAAATCGTCTCTCTTCTTGCAAAACGCCAGGCAGAAGTCGAACGGGTGGTTAAGCTAAAAAAAGCCCACAATATCCCTGTCTATCACCCGGCCCGAGAAGAAAATCTGATTTCTCAGCTCCGTAATCAGGGGGCCGAAGCGGGACTAAATTCTGATTATATTGAAGATCTTTACCGTCGTATTCTCCGCCAGTCACGGGCAGAGCAAGCCGCTCGTCTCTCTCAAAAAGGCGTCCGTGCCGGTGCAACC
>JAFDHQ010000251.1 GCA_019308685.1 Deltaproteobacteria bacterium | reverse complement strand
TTTGATGCTTGGAATTTGGGATTTCAAAAATTGCGTGAACGGTTATAAACAAAAAAACTTATGGACTATTGGATCTGTTTTGATTTATACCGATTATCCAATATCTTACGCTGGTGGTCCTCGATATGGTTTCTGATAACTCATGAAAGCCTTTAGAAAAATGCATCCCGGGACAATCTTATTGTCCAGTTACCTTGTGACGATCGGTATCGGCTCCTTTTTGCTTCTATTGCCGGCATCCACTGTTACCGGAACGATTTCTTTTATCGATGCAATCTTTACCGCCACATCTGCAGTCTGTGTAACCGGCCTGATCGTGGTTGATACGGGGTCCTATTTTACTCTTTTCGGTCAATATATTATTCTTGTTTTGATTCAACTGGGCGGACTGGGTGTCATGACGGTTTCAGTGACCATCTTTCTGATGATCGGAAAGCAAGTGTCATTTAAGCAGCGCATGGCTATGCAGGACCTTTTTGCCCATACGCCGCGCGAAGATATCAATCAGCTTATAAAATCAATTCTCTGGTTCACCGTCATTGCGGAACTCTCCGGTATAGTGCTGCTCACCGTTCACTGGACCAAAGAATATCCATTGACAAAGGCGATTTACATGGGTGTGTTCCACGCTGTCTCGGCATTTTGCAACGCGGGGTTTTCCCTGTTCACGAACAGTTTTATGGATTACACGGGTGATGTTTTTCTCAATGTTGTGATCTGTACTTTGATTATCTTCGGCGGAATCGGTTTCCCTGTAGTCTACGACATCTATAAAACCGCATTCCGGTCACAAGGAAAACGCATAAAACTGTCTGTTCAAACAAAAACCGTTTTAATGACAACCGGCATTTTAATTATGGCGGGAATGGCCGTTTTCTGGAGTATTGAGCAGAATGTTTCAATGCGCGGATACTCATTTATTGACCGTTTGCTTCCTTCTCTTTTTCAGTCCGTCACTTGTCGTACCGCGGGATTCAATACGATCAATATTGCGGCACTCGGTAACGCAACTCTGGCATTTATGATATTTTTAATGGTTGTCGGCGCCTCTCCGGGTTCTTGCGGTGGAGGGATAAAAACCACCACCCTTGCTGTTCTGGGAAAATTTGCCTGGAGTCGTATGAGGAATAAGATCCGGGTCAACCTGTTCAAAAAAAGCATCCCCAAAGATACGGTAGCAAAAAGCATATCGCTGGTGGTGATATCCATGACCATAATTCTGGCAGCGCTTTTTTTACTGCTTTTAAGCACGCCGGACAATCTCTCTTCCGGTAAAGATCATTCACAGTTTCTTTCATATCTGTTCGAAGTGGTTTCTGCATTTGGGACCGTGGGGCTGTCCATGGGCGCTACAAACCAAATGACCTGTCCGGGTAAGTTATTAATTATCATCATCATGCTCATCGGCCGGGTCGGCGTATTAACTTTTTCCTATTTAATCGCCGGTGTCGAATTAACAAAAGGCATTGAATATGCGGAAGAAAATATTATGATCGGATAAACCAGAAAAGTTACAAGTGAGCTAAAGTTGTTAAGAAATCGATACGCTCCGGCTTTAATACAAAATGGAAGTATTCCTTAACTTTAGTCACTTTAGATCACTTTAGTCACTTCACACTTAATAAATTTGGAAATGTTTTATCATAAAACCACAGAATTCATATTCAGGTGAAAAATGAAAAAAATGAATCGATTTGCAGTTATCGGTTTGGGGAAATTCGGCTTTTTTGTCGCCAAATCACTCTATGAAGACGGGAATGAAGTGATAGCGATTGATGTGGATCGCAATCGTGTTCAGGCAATTCAAGCATTCTGCAGTGAAGCCATTGTCATGGACGCCACTGAAAAGGAACCTCTCAAATCCCTGGGCCTGGAAGTCATGGACGGAGTTATTGTCAGCACCGGGACCAATATCAGTATCAGCATATTAATCAGCCTGCATTTACATGAAATCGGCGTTAAAAAGATTCTGGCAAAGGCACTGGATGAAGATCACGCAAAAATATTGAGCAAGGTCGGCGCCACAAAAATTATCCACCCTGAAAAAGACATGGCCGTCAGGGTGGCCAGAGGATTGTCCAGGCCCAACATTCTGGATTTTATCCCTTTAGAGGAAGACTACAACCTCGTCCAGGTAGGCCCTCCAAATTCTTTTATCGGTAAGTCCCTGAAAGATTTGAATCTTCGGGCCAAGTATCATGTGTATGTCATTGCGGTTAAAGAACTCGTTCCCGAGAACTTTATTCTTGTTCCTTCGGCAAGTTTTGTGATCAAGGATAGCGATATTCTTATGATACTGGGAAAATCAGAGGATATTAAATGTATTGAGGAATTAAAGTAGTTAGTTTCCATCCATAAATGGTAGATTTTGCTTTCCGGCAAGGCCCGAGCGAGTTTTCAACCGCAGGCATAGCGCGCTATTTCGAGGATTGAAAACGAGCGAGAACGCCGCCGGGGACCGAAAGATGCCGTTTATGGACGGACACTAGTTAGTTTCCATCCAGAAATGGCCCTTTTCCGGATGGGAACTAATTATGATCAATGTGCTTGGATTAATTCATTTAAAATTTTAAACTTGATGAATTTGTAAAAATTTTTTAAGAGATTTTAAGCAA
>JAFDHQ010000060.1 GCA_019308685.1 Deltaproteobacteria bacterium | reverse complement strand
TACGGTCAAGAGATACAGCATTTTCAGATGCCTGACGTCTTTTATTTTTCTGGCGCAAAAAATAGCTGTTTCCTCATCATACAGATCCCTTCGGGTTGCCGTTTTAAACAGCAAAAGGTGTTCCTCGACCAAAAAGGAAACCGTTTCAATATCCCTGTCTTTAAAGCCTCTTTTGGACAACGCCGTTCGAACGATCTTTGCCCCGGTTTTGGAATGGCTCTCACCCGGGGCGCCTTTTCCGATATCATGCAACAGGACTGCCCATAACAACAATCTCCGGTTATTGAGTCCTTTGTAAAGATACGCGCATAGCGGGGCTTTGGACGCACCTTCTTTGGTGCCGAATGATTTTAGAATTTGAACCGCCCGCAGGGAATGCCGGTCCACGGGATAGAGATGATACTCGTCATACTGAATCCGATTCTCAATGTCTTTAAATTCAGGTAGATACTGTGTTAACAGGCCGGTATTTAACATTTCATTGAGCACATTGAATGTTGGGGTCGGCGCAACCAAAATGCTGTCAAAGGATTGAACATTATCTAACGAAGATATAAAATTATCATCAATAAGATATTTAAATTCTCTGGCCAACCTTTTGGCCTCAATACTCAACGGGATCTTTAAACGGGCGCTTTCTTCAAATATTTTCATCAAAAGGCCCGGAGGTTTTAGGATGGTCTCAGAGGAAATAAAATTAAGCATTCCCTCACCGGATACTTTCAAGCCCTTAACCGTGGTAATTTTTTTTGTCTTTCTTTTACGTTTTGAACTTGATGCATACCCGAGCTCATAAAGAAATACCAGATGCTGCTGTTTTACGAATTCCATGTGTCCATGGAGTTGGCTCAAGAATCTTTCTACGGGTTGTTGCCCGTTTTCTTTTCTAAATTTCAAGGCGGCAGCCAAAGACACCTGGTGTTCAAAATATAGCTGATCGCATTTTCTACCGGTTATATGATGCAGACGATTTCTGATGTTCCAAATGAATTGTAACGATTTCTTTAAGGACTCCAACTCGTCGTGAGACAGATAGCCGTGATACTCAAAATCTCTAAACTGCCGGAGATTCGATTTGATACGGGCAATCCAGAGCATGGTATGATAATCTCTTAGCCCGCCCTGCCCTTCTTTAAGGTTGGGTTCAAGCAGATAAGCGGAATCTCCAAAATACAAGTGCCGTTGGCGATCATTTTCTATGAGTGCGGAGATTATTTTGTTTGATCGTCTGGGTGTGATTCTGTGACCCAGCTTTTCCATAAGGGCTGAATATAAAGGTGACAGGCCGCATATGAAACGAGCATCCAAAAGGGATGTTAACACTTCAATCTCCTCTACAGCGAGATTAACGCATTCCTTAATCGATCGGGTAGCATACCCCACATCAAGACCGATGTCCCATAACGGATAGATAATCTCGCGAACAAGATCTTCGGCATCTTCAGGAACATTTTTCTCAAAAAGAAAAAGCAGATCTACGTCAGAATGGATACATTGCTCTTCCCTGCCATAGCCCCCCAAAGCAATAACAGCGTAAAGATTCTTATCGGCGGCCATCCTGGGGCCGACTATACTGTTCTCAAAACACTGGTGAAAATAATCATCGAGAATTCGTGCATGTTTCTTTATAAAATTCGGTTCCCTTGCTTCCAAAAAACCGGAAATCAGCGACTCGCTCTTTTCCCGCAATTTTTCTGAGGAAGGATCATTAATATCTTTTATGTTTGCTTTTTGCAGATTCATTATATTCTAACGATACAGATCTTTGAATTTCGGTCCCAAGATTTTTCTTGTGCATTTACAACCGAAATTATTAACGCGCCGATTAAAGAAAATCGGAATAAAATGACAATATTTGTGACAACGTTTTCAAGAAGAATAACAGCAACAATTATGCCACAAAATCGAACAATTTATTATTATGTGTTTATACAGTTGGTTAACTATTGATATGGCTGTCGAGGAAAAGATTAGTGATTTACATTTTTGTCACAATAAAGACTTAAATGTTTCAAAATTGTAACTTTATGTTTTGCCAAAAATTTGGACTGGATCACATAGGCTTGGGCATTCTGCATTTTTTTTCTTCCGTTTCTACCCGTATCCGATTCCGCGCATACAAATCGCCTTCGAAAGTATCCAACTGCTCCAATGAAAATTCATTCACATTGAAATAAATGATTCCTTCAGTGATCGCAACCTTGCAATAATAAAAGGCAGAGTCAAGTGACCCTGCCTTCTGAAATAGGTGATTGGAAGATGCTTATTTTTCAACCGTAAAAACTGGAATCTCGTATTATATGTTTCAAGGGTTGGTCCTGCTACAAGCGGGACCAACCCTTGAAGCCCCCCCTGGGCAGAATTTTGCAATTGGGTGTAATATACATTTATGAGAAAGGGCGGTTTCGGGCAAAACCACCCCTTCCCATATAATAAGGAGGCATGGGCAGGAGCTGCTAAGTAAGATAGGCGAGCTTTCCTCCTTTAATCTTTTATAATAGACTATTTTCAGAAGTCAAGACTGAATTAATGGGTGTTTAATGTGTATATAAAATACCCAATCAATGTAAAGACAAAAGGTGGGACCTGAGGTTTGCCCTCTTGCGGTCTAACCCAATCTTTCTTCGTATGTTTTTTCTGTGAGTCTCAACCGTCCTCGGAGATACGTTCATAATTTCTGCTATCTTTTTGGTGCTACTGCCATGTCTGATTAGGTTTGCTATCCGGATTTCTGTGGGGGTCAGGTTTAAATATTTCAAGGACATTTTCCGAGTAAATGGAGAAACAATTTCATTTATATTCGATTCCATAATACTCAATAAAGCTCTTTGTTGATCATCCAGTTTGGTTTTTTTAATTTTCTCAAAATACGGCTCAATCAACTCTTTTACGTTTGTCAGTACATTGCTCTCTATTTCTATCTTATCTTCATCTCTTTTCTTCAATAATACTTTTATTGCCGTATTTATTTCTTCAAGACTATTTTTCTTGACTTCCAACCTTATGGTTTTTTCTTGTAGTTCATCATGGGCTTTTTGCAACGCCATCTCCGACAGTTTGCGATCGGTTACATCACGATCAATGCCGGAGTAGCCCATCAGGTTACCTTTATCGTCAAAAATCGGTTCGGCAATCGTCTCTAAAAAACGTATAGATTTGTCCTTATGTTGCCAGCGTATTACAGAACCCCTCCAACCCCTTTTCTGTTTTTTCGCGTTTTGGAACCACTTTTGAACGGATTTTCGGTCTTCTTTGTGTATCAGACTAAATGCTGAAGTGCCCAATATCTCATGAATCTCATACCCTAAATTCTTTTTTACCGAGTTGTTAGAAAATGTAATGCGGCTTTTTAAATCGCACATCCAAACCCAATCAGGGGTAGATTCCACGAGAAGACGATATTTTTCTTCACTCTCCCGAAGCTTTTCTTCGGCCTGCGTTTGCTCGGTAATATCAACACCGATGATAATAACGCCGGTGATGTCGCCGTTACCGTCAATGAAGGGATAAGCAGCTCTGTCAACAATACGACCATCCGGCCGGTATCGAATGGCGCCGCGGGTCACTTTTCCCTCATTTAAAACCTTGATTGCCGGACAACCTTCACAGATGTGCTTGCGTCCGTAGAAAAGCTCATAGCAATATTTTCCCGCATACTCATCGAGAGAAACGTTGTAGGCTTTGGCCAATGTCTTATTTATCATTTGTAGTTTGAAATTCTGATCCACCAATACCAGTAGCTCTTCAATACTGTTTATAACACTTTTAAAACGCTTCTCGCTCTCCTGCAAAGCTTCTTCTGTCCGTTTATAATTAACTGCTTCTTTATCTAACTCCTTAAGCCTTCGCTCTATTTCTTCATAGGTAGGTTTTCTGGGCATTTTGAACGTCTCCGAATGATAATAAAATAGACTTTAAAATAATATTGCTTAACCCCTTGAATGAGCCTTTATATCAAATAGGTCTATCTTTTGAACCGAAATCAGTTAAATTCACAGGTATCAAATTCAAACTAAAAATATCAAGCCCTGATTGTTTTTCAGATATCCATTTCCGATTTCAGCACTGGCATTTGCTGTGAATTGATAATACCTCACAAAAATCTGACTTGTCAAAATCTTTTGATCGCTTTGGGGACTCCCAAGATATCAGCCAACCGAAAATCCTGAGATAAGAATCTTGCCTAAAAGGCCATGCTCACGATTACCCCACCATAGATAAAATTGTCGTCGCTCAGCAAGTAACTGATCGATCCTGAAAGTTCCAAGGAGACCTTTTCCGTGATCTCGAACGCATGAGAAATACCCAAAAAGAAATACCAGCTCGGGGCGTTGTCGATATCTTTGTAAACGGTCAACGACGGCGAAAGAAATGTATCAAGGCCCAGAGGCAGAAAGATCTCCTGGGTGTCATCAACACCGTCCAGGGCGTAATAGATATAGCCCCCTTTGGCGCCCACCGGATCGTCAATGCGGATCCGATCAAAAAACAACACCGAAAGCACAACAATGACTCCGGCAGCGGCACCGATGATCACCGAACTCATGGGTGTGACCGTTTTCATTAAACAGGCTGCCCCAGGCCCTCACAGAACCGTATGTGAACCTCTCGATTCATACGGCTCCTGCCAGCCATACTCTTGAAGCCTCTCGGCTTCAAGCCGACGCAGAAAGCAATTAGCTCATCTCATTGATCCTCACCTGACACAGTCTTTGCCATGCCTTTTCCTCAACGCTCACCACCATGGCTTTTGACCATAGCAGCTTGAGATAGTTTGAAGTCTGCTCCTGTAAGCCGGTTCCGAGGGGCCTCCCCTCATCTTTTGTGCAGTTACGCACACTTTATATTAAAAGTGCGCTCGTGGCGCACTTGCAGATATCAACGGTTAGAGGCTGATGATTTCATGTCAAAACCGTAGGCATATTTTAGTGGTCTAAAAAGTTCATTTTACGTTCAATTTTCGGCTATGCTTTCTTTTCATCTTTTCACGGAATAGTGCATTCCTTTTGGCCGCCAATTCTCTGTCGTTGATGTTGTATACTTTCTTAAGTACGGATATTGAGGATTGATCATCTAATCAAAGTATGATCGCGCTTTTTTTATTGCCTCGTTCAATGATTGCCAGGCTCTATCTACCCCTTCTTTAATATCACTCCAGACTTCTACACTGGCGTTATCAATTTGATCCAACTTTTGTCTCATTTGTTCTCGCCGTTCCTCAATGTTTTCTAATTTTTCCTCAAATTTTTTCTTTACTTCTACTTTAACTTTTTGTGCTTTGGCTTCCAATTTATTTCGTTCAATGTTCCATTTATAATTTAGATCGTCGAATTTGGCCTTCATCTT
Source organism: Deltaproteobacteria bacterium (assembly GCA_019308685.1). Classification (GTDB taxonomy): domain Bacteria; phylum Desulfobacterota; class Desulfobacteria; order Desulfobacterales; family UBA11574; genus S5133MH16. The sequence continues at coordinate 18,579 of JAFDHQ010000060.1, read as the reverse complement.
TTTCAAATATGAATCTTTTGTTTCCATAATCTCCCCCATAAAATTATCCGTAAATAAAGTAATTTTCCTTTAAAAATAATATTGTTCCTGCTAAAGATTATCAGCGTCTGTGGGCCGGAATAACACGGTCATGTGAAGGTTGTGTATACCGAATCGGTTTAAGGGAATCATTACGGCATGGTCTTTTGTTAGGCCGGACGGAAAAGAGACGGAAACCGGCACCTCACCCGAAATATCACCTTCACCGGCGCATCGGGAGCATTCGTAAAACCCTATTTCCCCATAACCGCGACATGCCGGGCAGACTGCTTTGGCGGGAACTAAGATCCTGGCTGTTCCCCCTCTAAATGCCTGTTCGCGTGTTAATGGAACCTCAAGTGTCAGGTTTTCAATTCTTCTGGATTTTATAGGAGACATACTGGAAAAATTATGCCATAGCCAGTCAAAAACCTCATCGAACGACGGTGAAAACCTATGAAATGAGCGAACCGGAGATATTTCTCCAATATCAATCGGCCATTGCTCGGGAATTAGAGTCTCGGGTTCTGGATGATAGGTCGTGCGTTTCACGGACAAGTTTACCGGCTTCTTTGAAATCTGCTGTTCATATTCCTGCCGCCTTCGGGCATTTCCTAAGACAGAGTAAGCTTCCTGAATTTCTCTAAAAGTTTCGTTTCCTCCTGTGTAGTGGTCTGGATGAAATTCTTTGGCCAAGCGACGGTATGCAGATTTTATTTCATCAGCGGTTGCACTCGGCGAAATGCCGAGAATCACGAAATAACTTTTGGCCATGATGATCCTCCCTTATTCGATGGAAAGGAAGAGAATTTACAATTGGTGCATTCTTGCCGTCTGATCAAAAGGCAAAAAACCTTTTAATACGACTCTATGTTAAATTCTTGAGAGAAAGGTGAAAGACATCTTCGCCCCCTGTGTTTTGAATTTTTAATATTTTTCTTTTTCACAATAAAAGGTTTTTCTCTTTGTAATTATTAGTTGGTTTTAATTTCGATCCGCTTCACTTCTGCTTTTGGAGAAGCCTTTCGTGGAATCGTTATGTTCATTATGCCGTTTTTATAAACGGCCTTGATGTTATCTTGATCCGCATCTTCCGGTAACGACAGAACCCGCTGGAATGATCCGTAGGACCGTTCCATGCGGTAATAATTCTTTTCTTTCTCCTCTTTTTGCTGCTTTTTTTCGCCTTTGATCTTCAGCGTATCATTGATCAATTCCAACTGAACATCCTTTTCGTCTACGCCGGGCAATTCGACCGAAATGGCGTACTCCTTTTCCGATGCTCCAACATCCAACGTAGGTTTTAACCAGTCGGTCTGGGCCATCGGAGTGAGTTCTCGTCCAAACCCGATCGAAGGAAAACCGAACCCGCTGAAAGCAGACTCGAATACCCGGTCGATTTCCTGACGAATCTGTGAAAACGGATCAGAATACCGAGTTTGTGTATCTTGCCGTCTTACTGGAAGCATTTTTCCTTCCTGTTCCTGTTCTTTTTTAAACCAGTTCCAAGGTGCAAGTTTTTTAAAGTCCATGGTTTACCTCCTTTTCTCATTTTAATTTAATAGGTTATTATTGAACGAATTTGCGAATTTTACCCATTGCCATGAGTTAACGCTATCGTAACTGAAGCATTACGTATCGCGAATAGCGTTGATCTCTGACAAGCAACAAAACCTTCTGAGATTTTTTTGAATTCTCAAGTGCTTTAAGAAATTCATTGGTGTTTTTAATTGGTTTTCTATTGACTTCGAGTATCAATGTGCCGCTGCGTATACCGGCAAGCTGTGCCGGACTTCCGGGGACAACCTCTGAAACCAGCACTCCTTTAAGATTCTCATATCCAAATTGCCGGGCCAAGTCCTTGGATAAGTTTTGAACGGTAAAACCAATCTGCTTCATGGTGTCCGTCTGGGTGACTCCCGCAACCATATCTTTGTCTTGTTCACCCAGCCTTACAGTTAACACTTTCTTTTTTCCATTCCGATTGATGACAAGTTCTGTTTTTGAATGGGGTGGGGTAAGGGCGACCAGGTTGCGAAACTGTCCTACATTTTTCACCTTTTTACCATCAAATTCCACAACAACATCTCCCCGTTTTATACCTGCTTTGTGGGCAGGACTATCTTCGGCCACTTCGGCAATCAACACACCGTGGGTATCTTCCAGATCAAATGATTTTACCAGATCTTCGGTCAAATCCTGGATCACTACTCCCAGATACCCTCGGGTAACGCTCCCCTTTGTGATAAGCTGATCTTCAATTTGCTTTACCATATTAATGGGTATGGCAAATCCAATGCCCATATACCCGCCGCTCTTTGAAAATATAGCAGAGTTGATACCCACCACTTCACCGTCCATGTTTACCAGCGGACCTCCGGAATTTCCCGGATTGATGGCGGCATCCGTTTGTATGAAATCTTCATAATCCGTAATGCCCACGGAGGTTCTTCCTTTGGCACTGACCACGCCTACTGTCATGGTGTGAGAGAGACCGAAGGGGTTGCCGATGGCCATGACCCACTCACCCACTTCCAAAGTATCCGAATTTCCAAAGGGTAATACGGGTAAATCCTTTTTGCCTTCTATTTTGATAATTGCTACATCTGATTTGGGATCCGTACCCACGATTTTTGCTTCAAATTCTCTGTCATCTTTAAGTTTCACCGTTATTTTGTCCGCGTTTCCAACAACATGGTGGTTTGTCAGGATATATCCTTCCTCGGAGAAAATGAATCCTGAACCTTGCCCCATCTGTTTATACTTGCGCGGACGTTTCATGTGAGGATAACGTTGTCCAAAAAATCTTTCAAAAAAATCGTCATTAAAAAGATCAAATGGATTATTGAATTCGAAAGGGGTTAAAACTTGCCCGGATTCAACAGTTTGTTCGACTTTAATAAAAACCACCGCAGGGATGACCTGTTTAGCAATCCTGGTGAAGGCTTTGGATGTTTGTTGAACCGTGGCAAATTCATTAGTAGGAGATGTGCAGCCTTCATTAACAAGAGCGAATACTATCAAAAAGCTCAAAAGCAAAGAAATTAAAACAGATGTCCGTTTTTTCCTTTGGATGCTTCTCATATTTGTACTACCTCCTTCGACTATAGCTGATTTTGACGTCATTTCTTTCCAAAGAAAAACTCAAAGAAATTACCGGAAAAGCGCCGGATATCCTTATAGATTGTCGAATATCCGGCGCAAAGGCATTTTTATCCGGTTTTAACCTCGATCCTACGAGGCATAGCTTTCTCAACTTTCGGCAGTGAAAGCCTCAGCACCCCATCGGTAAGCTTGGCGTCGATCTTACTTTGATCAATGACACTGGAAAGATTGAATTGCCGGTGGTATTTACCTATTTCGTATTCAATAAGAACGTCCTCTTCATTGGCGTCTTCAAAAGGCGCAACCTCACCGGTCAAGGTGAGAATGTTGTCTCTAAGATCAATGCTTAGATTATCCGCCGTAACCCCGGGCATGTCGGCCAAGAGCGTAATTTCCTGATCTGTCTCAAAAATATCCACATTGGGTGTAAAGACCAATCCCGGTCGTGTCTGCTCGGCCGGCGATGTTAATTCCTGTTTCGGCTTTACTTGAATTTCTTTGGATTCTTTATCCGTCATGGTTCTCCCTCCTTTCACTGGCATTTTAGGAAACTTATTTGATTGTAATCTGTCTGGGCTTGGCAGCCTCTGACTTGGGTATGGTCACCTTTAACACACCATTTTCCATGGAGGCCTCGACCTTGTTGACATCAATTTCGCACGGTAGATTGATTGATCTGGAAAATTTTCCAGCTTCTCTTTCCCGTCTGTGGTATTTTACGTTGTTACCTTCCACCGGTATTTTCCTTTCGCCTGAAATGGAAATTCCCTCTGCTGTCACCTGAATATCCAGTTCATTCGACTTGATACCGGGTAATTCGGCCCTAACATAATAGTTTTCTTTGTCTTCAGTGACATTGGTCAGTGGAAAAACACCAGCAGAGAGCCTTGGAAGAGTTCCACCCGACAAGGCACCGAAAAGCTCATCCATCTCTCTCCGTAACCGATCGAACTCACGAAAAGATTTACTGAATCCCCAATTCGGAACATTGAAAAACCTTCTGTAAAACATAATGACACCCTCCTTTCTATGTTATTTTATGTTTTATTAAGTGGTTAGATTGATTTTACTAACCTTATTGAGCCTCTTAGCCGGAAAAATAATTTCATATATTAATTTGTCAAGATATCTTTTAAATTTTTTTCTTGAATTATTTTTTAAATAATATATGTTTTAGTAATGTAAAATGTAGAGGAGGTGAATACAATGGCAAAAGAAAATGAAATAAAACGAAAAGAGAAGGGTTCACTGACCAAGGCATTTACTTCTGATTTAAAAAACAGACAATCGGTTCGTGCGACCTTCAGGCTAACCAAAGGATGTATTGAGGCGATTAGTATCGTAGCCAATCAAATGGGTATTAAACAAAAATCTCTTTTTGATCATATGGCTGATGATATAGAAAATTTAAAATCTATAGCCCGTGAAATTAAACAAATGAAAACAAAAAAACAGAGCCGCATCCAAAAAACGTTTGTGATCAGTAGAAAATCACTCGCTTCATTAGATGAAATTTCCAACATGTTTAATGCACCTATAGATAGGCTGGTTGAGCATTCTATCCAACGATTATTGCCGATTATTAAAAAAGAGCGGACAAAACATGAGATACGAAAAGAATTTCTTATAAAAATTAAAAAGCATTTTCAGCAAGGAGAGAAAATGCTGAATGACGTTAGAAAACAACTGGGAAATGATGATCAGATTATCAACAAATTTGCCATGCTCATGTCAAGATATGAAGCCATAAAGGAAAATTTGGAATCATTCATTGACCGGAGTAAGGATATTGAAACGTTTGATATTGATAATATGAATCCTTAATTCTTGAAATGGTTTGAGACCTGCTCCTGTCAACTTATTCAAAGGGTGTCCACCTTCATGTCTTGTACAGTTATGCACGCATTTTTTTAAATCACGGTCGTTGCACACTTATAGAATAATTTAAAATTAAAAATAATAATGGCACATGGCGAAGGCGAATAAAACTCCGAATCATTTTTAAACATTTAAACCTTGACAGAGCAAAAACTATGATTACTTATAATATTATTCCAACACACAATCTCTATAATGTATAGATTTAATTGCATTTAATCAATTATTTTCTTTGACTTTTCTTTTTATTGAGGAGGTTATGATGAAAAGATATTTTAGAAAATTTTTTGATTATGGAGATCTTGTCAATGTATGCCGAAAAGCTTTAACTATTCCACAAAGTCTAATTTTTTTTTCCGATAAGAATTTCAAGTGCGTTAATAACTGGTTTAAACGATCACCATTTTACAGCGAATTTAATATCTACCTGCCGGATCATCCCGTGCCACAGTAGCTTTGAATAGCTATTCCCATGCCTTAAGTAATCATCGTTTTTTCAAAAATAATTTCATTTTAGCATATGAATTGTTCGTTGTTCATTTTCTTCATTTTATAATAAATTTTTTAATTATGGACGGGAGAAGACCAATGGCATCGAATTTTCATATTTATAATTATAAAACCAAAGGCAGTCTTCACCTAAAGTTGGCAGGTGATTTTGACGGAAGTTCTGCCCATGAATTAATCAACACTTTATTAGAAAACGATAAAGATTACTATCAGATTTTTATTGATACTAATGATCTGAAAACCATCTATCCTTTTGGTAAAGAGGTATTGGAAAAGAAGATCGGTGGTATCGTCAAACAATTTAACAACCTGATCTTTATCGGGGAAAATGCACATGAATTATCCATGAATTACTAATAAGAACATTAAAATTTAGACAGGATCACAGGATAAAGAAGATATTTTTGCCTTTCCTGCCTCCGGCTCGTAGAGCCTACGCCTCGGAGAGAAGAAAGGCAAAAAGCATAATCCCTTTTCAAGGGAAGGCGTTCAATCATTGTGCCAACAACACAGTAAAACAAGGGGAAAAAGCACCTGTTTTTGGCTCCTCGGCCCTTTTTTTCGCTGAAGTAGAATTGTGTTTTCTCGGCTTCATCTGGAAGCCGTGAAAAAAATCAAGTCAATCCAGCCTGCCCCGTAGGTCCGGCAGATCGTACTGGGGTTAATCCTGTCAGAAAACGTGTTGCCTTTATGTATAAATAATTATGAACTCATTAGTAAGAAAGGTTGCATAAAATATTTTGTTAGATTTGGGATTATTCAACATTGATGTGAATATCGGCACATAGAGAAGGCATCATCAAAATAGCATAACAAATTACTCGTTTAAATAAATGGTTTCGAACATTTCGGTCAAATGGGACGAAATACTCTGGAATTGGCTGGTGACAGCCTATTTATTGAAAAAATAAAACAAAATTTTACCTCGGTGGATGCCGACCTGGTGGGTCGGGCGCACGCTTTTTTTGTTGAAAAAGCATGGGCCGATGATTCAACAGGTTACAAGGCGGCCAATCTGCTTTTTGAACAGGAAGCAGACGCAGTCACCATCGCTGGCTCATTGTTAGCGCCTCTATTATGGCAAGATCTCGCCTCTCCCGATGACATACGGGAGCACTTCGGGGCTGCTGTGGCCGCCGCGCTTGAAAATCTGCTTTCCCCTTTCACCTCTCATGACGGCGCCGGTCCGTATCAAAATAAAGATATTCAGGACATTTTGGGCGCAATAGGCGGCACCCCCCGCAAGGCCCTGTTGTTTATCACCTTCCGCCTATTGGCCCTGGAACGCGCCATGCCCCCCTATTCAGTCTCGGCCCGAAGCATGGCCCGGGAGACCCTCGACCTATTGGTGCCCATCGCCAACCGCTTGAGTTTGGGCGACCTGCGGCGTCGGCTGGAGGATGAATGCTTCCGAATCCTGGACCCTGCGGGCTATGCATACCTGAAGGAACACGTCGCTCCGATCCAGGCCGAGGACGACAAATGCCTGCAAATTTTGCTGAGCGGAGTCAATCGTCTACTGGGGAATAACGGCATTGTCAGCCGGGTTCAAGGCAGGACAAAGAGCCTGCACGGCATTCACCGCAAAATGGCGCACAAACCCATCGAGTTTCAAGTGCGCACCGAGCTGATGCATATGGAGGCTGAGCACGGCACGGCGGCCCATTGGCGGTATAAGAGCGAGGCCGAGGCTGCGGATCGTGATCGCCAGCGGGTGCAATGGATGCGGGGGCTTACGCATCAGTACGCGGAAGCGGCCAGCAGCGAAGCCTTTGTGGAATTGCTGCACAGACAGGTGTTTCAGGATCATCTGGTGGTCTTTGGAAACGGTGGCCGGATCGTTCGCCTGGCCGAAAAGGCCACGGTACGAGATTACCTGACTATTACCAACATCAAGGTTCCCAATGGCGCAGTTGTGAAAGTAAACGGCCGGACCGCCGCCTTGGATCACCATCTCCGGGACGGGGATTCCATAGAGGTCCTGGCCGGTGACGCCCCGACCGGTCCGTTCGATAAGAAAACCCATACTCCCGGTGCGCTTTCGGCGCTCGGCGCATTGTATCCATTCGGCTCGAATTTGAACGACACGGTGCCGACGCCCCCTCCATTCCGGGGCAAATCACAGGAGAATCGACATGCTTGAATCCGGCAACTATCCATCCCGCCCAAGAAAGATCACGCTGATCGGCAATTTCCTGCCGCGCCAGTGCGGCATCGCCACCTTCACAAGCGACCTGCTGGCCGCCCTGTCCGAGGAAAACCCCGACGGAGAACATTTCGCGGTGGTGATGAATGATATTCCCGAGGGGTACCGTTATCCAAGCCAGGTGCGGTTCGAGGTCAACCAACGGGTTTTGGCGGACTACCGGTTGGCAGCGGATTTCCTGAACATGAACCGGGTGGAGGTGGTTTGCCTCCAGCATGAATTCGGGATTTTCGGAGGCGATAACGGCGTCCACGTCCTGGACCTGCTCGGCGGATTGCGCATGCCCCTGGTGACCACCCTGCACACGGTGATTCAAACACCGACGTCCGGCCAAATGACCGTTACCAAACGCATCGCCCAATTGTCGGATCGATTGGTAGTGATGAGCCGCAAGGCGGAACAACTCCTCCAAAACGTCTACGGCGTTCCGGCCGAAAAAATCGCCCTGATTCATCACGGCATTCCCGACGTGCCGTTTGTCGATCCCAATTTCTACAAGGACCAATACGGCGTCGAGGGCCGTAAGGTCATCCTGACCTTCGGGCTGCTCTCCCCCGGCAAGGGCATCGAGACGATGATCGACGCCTTGCCGGCGGTGGTCAGGGAGCACCCGCAGGCCGTTTATATCGTACTGGGAGCGACCCACCCCCACGTGAAAAAGGAACAAGGTGAAGCCTACCGCCTTTCGCTTCAACGCCGCGCGCGGGAACAGGGCGTCGGGGACCATGTGATTTTTCACAATCGCTTCGTCGATCTGAAGGAATTGTGCGAGTTTCTCGGAGCGGCGGACATCTACGTCACGCCCTATCTGAACCAAGAGCAGATCGTTTCGGGGACCCTGGCCTACGCCTTAGGCAGCGGCAAGGCGACCGTTTCCACCCCATACTGGTACGCCGATGAGATGCTAGCGGAAGGTCGCGGACGGATCGTGCCCTTTCAAGACCCCGCGGCCCTGGCCGTCCAGGTTAATGACCTTTTCACCCAGGAGGTGGAGCGGCATGCCATGCGCAAGCGGGCCTATACTTTTTGCCGCAAAATGGTTTGGAAAGAGGTGGCGCGTCAATATTTTGACATTTTCAGCAAGGTTAAGCGAGAAAGGGAAAGCGCGCCCAGGCCCGTTTTCCGCGCCAGGACCATGGGGTCCGTCCCGCGTGAAATCCCCCAGCCGAAGCTGGATCACATCATCCGCCTCACGGACGACGTGGGCATCTTGCAGCACGCCAAATTCATCGTGCCGGACCGCTACCACGGTTATTGCACGGACGACAACGCCAGGGCGCTGATCGCCGTGCTGCTGGCCCGTGAGATGATGGCCGACGGAGAGGCCATTACCAACTTGGCCTGTACATATATCAGCTTTCTGCACCACGCTTTCAACGAGAAGAAAGGCCGGTTCCGCAATTTCATGGGTTATGACCGCAGGTGGCTGGAAGAAGTCGGCTCCGAGGACAGCCACGGACGCGCGGTGTGGGGGCTGGGTCAGGCGGTGACCCTGGCCGAATCGGACGACATCCGCGCGGCGGCCCAGGCAGTATTTGAAAAGGCGCTGCCCGCTTTGACGGATTTCTACTCGCCGAGGTCCTGGGCTTTTGCCCTGGTAGGCATCCATGCCTATTTGAGGAAATTCGGCGGCGACAGCGAGGTGCGGCGTATCCGTGAAAAACTGGCGAACAAGTTGCTGCGCCTGTTCCGCGACAATGCGTCCGACGACTGGCCCTGGATCGAGGACAAGGTGACCTATGCCAACGGGAAAATATCCCAAGCCTTGATCCTGTCCGGTCGCTGGCAGAACAGGGCGGAAATGTTGAATGCCGGGTTGCGCAGCCTGGAATGGCTCATGGAGATACAAACCGACCCCAGGGGGCATTTCGTGCCGGTGGGCAACAATGGCTGGTACCCCCATGGCGGTGAAAAGACACGCTTCGATCAACAGCCCATCGAGGTGCTGGATATGATTGACGCGTGTCGCGAAGCCTACGAGGCGACCAGCGATAAAAAGTGGCTCTCCCAGGTCCAGCGCTGCCTTGAGTGGTTCCTGGGGCGCAACGATTTAAACGCGCCCCTGTATGATCACAAGTCCGGCGGGTGCTGCGACGGCCTGCAGGCCGACGGCCCTAATCGTAACCAGGGCGCGGAGTCGACGCTGGTCTGTTTTCTGTCTCTGCTCGCCCTGAATCAAATGCGCGGCCGTCAGATCGCGGTGGAGGCCACAGCCGAAACAAATTTTGAAACCCGGCGGGAGGTGACTGCCCATGGCCAATAAACCCATCGTCATGATCAGTTCCTATCCGCCCAGGCTGTGCGGTATCGCGACCTTCTGCGAGGAGGCCAGGGAGTTCATCCAAAAGGTTAACCCGGACCGGGAAGTGCTGGTAATCAGCCACACCGACGGCCAAGGCGAGGGCGTGTATCCCATCATCGACATGACCCGGCGCGACTGGTGGCGGCCGGTTGCCAAAAAAATTGAAAAACTGGACCCTTATGTGGTGCATTTTGAACACGAATACGGCCTTTACGAATACCACGATCCAAGAGGGGTGGGAGACGGTAACGACGGCTTTCTCGATCTGCTGGAGGCCATCGGCAATACCCCCAACGTGGTGGAACCCCATACGGTTCATGGGCGGCTGAGAGATTTCGAGGCGGATTTCATTTACAAGCTGACCCACCGCAGTCACTTGGTGCTGTTCAAGTGCCATTACCAGAAATGGCGTCTGGATTGGACTTTTCAGGGCCGGGGGTGGCCGACGCCACGCAATATCATGGTGGTGCCTCACGGTGCGCGCCCGGACAAGCGCTGGGGAACCCACGAAATTCAAGGCATCAGGAAAAAATTCGGTTTGGACAAAACGGATCTGGCTAACCACGTAGTGGGCATGATCGGCTGGATTCAGTCCAACAAACGCTGGGACATTCTGCTTTCCATGTGGGAGGAGATCCACGATGAGATCAAGTCGCACACCGAACAGGATTGGGACCTGTTAGCCGCCGGCGCCATGCGCGACCCCAATCATCGCCAGGACTATGAAGAATGGAAGTCGGAAGTACACGTGTTGGAAGAAAAGGGAATTGCCCACTATTATGAATTTATTCCGCGCGGGGATGACTATTATCAGATAATGGCGGTCTGCGATTTCATCGTGCTGCCCTCGATTGACGAAACCCAGTCCGGCACCCTGGCGCGCATCATCGCCCTGAACAAGCCCTATATCACCACCGCGCCCATGGAAGGGCTGACCGCCCAGACCCTGGAAAGCGAGGGCGGCCTGTTATTCACTACCAAGGGGATGCTACGACGGAAGGTGATCAAGCTGGCGACAGATGAGTCCTTGCGTATGGAATTAGGGGAAAACCTGAAACGCTACCTCGATCAGGTTGTCTCCTGGGAATTGGTGGCTCGTCAATATAACGAGGCCTACAAACTGGCCCGCAGGGCCGTCCGGACGGGCCGCCCGGTGATTTTGGAACCGGAATTTTAAAATCTGAATGCGGGAAAAGAAAAAATGAGCGACACAAGATTCAAGGAGCTTTTTACAAGGCACAGCGCCAACCCCATTATCCAGGCAAGGGACCTTCCCTATCAGGCCAACGCGGTGTTCAACGCCGGCGTTACCCAGGTTGATGGAGATACTTTACTGTTGTTGCGCGTGGAGGACCGCCGGGGGCTGTCGCACCTCACCGCGGCACGCAGCCGGGACGGGATCACCGGATGGCGCATCGACACCCAGCCTACTTTGGCTCCCGATCCAGTGAACCATCCTGAAGAAATCTGGGGGATAGAAGACCCGCGTTTTGCGCGCCTCGATACCCTGGACTTGTGGGCCGTGGTGTATACGGCCTATTCCAGGGGTGGACCGCTGGTTTCCTTGGCAACGACACGGGATTTCAAAACTTTCGAGCGCAAGGGTGTCGTCATGCCTCCGGAAGACAAGGACGCGGCCCTGTTCCCGGTGCAGTTCAACGGCCGCTGGGCCATGATTCATCGACCGGTTCCCGGATTCGCGGGCGTCGGCGCGCATATCTGGATTTCCTTCAGTCCGGACATGAAGCACTGGGGCGACCACCAAATACTCCTGCCGGCCCGCAAGGGCGGCTGGTGGGACGCTAACAAGGTCGGACTCTCGCCGCCGCCGCTGCGAACAGAAAAAGGCTGGCTGATCCTCTACCACGGCGTTCGTAACACGGCTTCAGGATGCATCTATCGATTGGGCTTGGCGCTATTGGACCTGCAGGACCCGACCCGCCTGTTGGCCAGGGCGGATGAATGGGTTTTCGCGCCGGAAGAAGCCTATGAGGTTGTCGGCGACGTGGACAAGGTGGTTTTCCCCTGCGGCTGGGTGGCCGAAGGAGACGATATCCGGCTGTATTACGGCGGCGCGGACAAATGCATCGCCCTTGCCACAGCGCGGGTGTCGGAGCTGCTCGACTGGATCGAGAAGCACAACCAACAGGATAGACGCGCGTGGAGTTAGTCATGAAGATCGCCATGCTCTCACCCATCGCCTGGCGCACGCCGCCCAGACACTACGGTCCCTGGGAAAGTGTGGTTTCCATGCTGACCGAGGGCCTGGTGGCACGCGGCATTGATGTGACCCTGTTTGCAACCGGCGAGTCGCAAACCAGGGGCCGGCTGCAAAGCGTCTGTCCAAGGGGGTACGAAGAAGATTCGGAAATGCTTCCCAAGGTATGGGAGTGTTTGCACATTTCCGATGTGTTCGAGCAAGGGGACGCCTTCGACCTGATTCACAACCACTTCGACTACCTACCGCTGACCTACACTGGCATGACCGCGACGCCAGTGGTAACCACCATCCACGGGTTTTCGTCAGCCAAAATCCTGCCGGTATACAAGAAGTATAACGGCAAGTGCTTTTATGTCGCCATCAGCGAAGCCGACAAGTCGCCGGAGCTGGACTACACCGCTACCATCCATCACGGCATCGACCTTGGCCGGTTCACCTTCAGGCCCGATCATGGAGCGTATTTGCTTTTTTTCGGCCGTATCCATCCGGAAAAAGGCGCCACCGAATGCGTCGAGGTGGCCCGCCGAACTGGCATGAAGCTCATTATGGCGGGCATCATCCAGGACCAGGCCTATTTCGACACAAAGGTCAGGACCCATTTGGATGATGACCGCGTCGTCTATGTGGGCAGCGCCGGTCCGGAAAAACGCGATGAATTGCTGGGCGGCGCATACGCTCTGTTGCACCCCATCGGTTTTGACGAGCCGTTCGGCCTTTCCGTGGTGGAATCCATGGCGTGCGGCACGCCGGTGGTGGCTTTTTCCAGAGGAAGCATGCCTGAAATCATCGCCCATGGCGAAACAGGATTCTTGACCGCTGATATCGATGAAATGGTCCAGACGCTAAAGAATGTCAGGGACCTTGACCGCCGCAAATGCCGCCAATGGGTCGAGGCGCGCTTCAGCGTGGAGCGCATGGTGGCGGATTATGTTCGGGTTTATGAGACCATCATCGGCCGGACTCGGCGCGAGGGCTACCGGCCGTGGGGCTTTTATGAGGTTTTATCGGACAAACCGGATCACAAGGTCAAGCGGATCACCGTCTACCCCGGGCAGCGTCTGAGTTACCAGCGCCATTTAAGGCGATCCGAGCATTGGTATGTGATCAGCGGCACCGCAGTGGTGACCCAAAACAACGAAGACATTGAGCGGGGGTCCGGCCAGGCCATCGATCTGCCGGTGGGGACCTGGCACCGTATCCGCAATCCTGGACTGGAAAATCTGGTCTTTATCGAAGTACAGACCGGAGATTATTTTGGAGAGGATGATATCGAAAGATCGGAGGACGACTATGGCAGAGCTTAATGGCCCGATCATACAACGTTACGAGAAAAACCCCATTTTGACCAAGCATGATGTGCCTTACCCGGTGGAAACCGTGCACAACGCCGGCGTGGTCAAGCACAACGGCAACTATGTCATGCTGTTCAGGTCTCACCTGCGCAACGGCCGATCAATCATAGGTTTGGCGGAAAGCAGCGATGGCGTGCGTTTTGTGGTCAGACCGGAGCCGTTCATCACCCCGGCCAAGGCCGAGCCGTTTGCCGGCTATGAGGCCTATGGCGTGGAAGATCCGCGCATCTGCTCCATGGAGAACGACTATTTGATCACCTACTCGGCCTACTCCCGACACGGCGTGCGGGTGGCCCTGGCCAAAACCACGGATTTTGAGCGCCTGGAACGAATCGCCCTGATCACCCAGGCGGATTACCGAAACGTGGTTATCTTCCCGGAAAAATTCAACGGCCGCTACGCCCGGCTGGATCGGCCCCATTCTGAAATCTCACCGTGGTCCATCTGGATTTCCTATTCGCCGGATCTGGTGCATTGGGGGGATGCCAAGGTCATCATCAAGCCCATGGCCTACCATTGGGATGAAATGAAGGTCGGTCCGGGGGCCACACCCATCAAAACCGAAAAAGGATGGCTGAACATCTTTCACGGTGTGTTTAAAACCATGGACGGTGCCGTCTATCGGCTCGGTGTGGCGCTGCATGATCTTCAGGACCCGTCAAGGGTTCTGGGGGTGGCCGACGATTGGATACTTCAACCCGAGGACTTTTGGGAGATCAGCGGCTACGTGCACAACGTGGTCTTCTGCTGCGGCGCGGTGGCCGAGGACGACGGCACGGTGAAGATCTATTGGGGCGGCGCGGACTCGGTGATGTGCTTTGGCACCGCAACGATTGCCGATTTGGTGGATTTATGTCTCTCAAATCCCCGTCCCGCGCTTTGATGAGATGAGGTGTTGAAATGGAGATCATCGGTGAGCCCGAGCGCAAGGACACCGCCGCCGCGGTTTGTTTCGGCACCCTGGTCGCCATGAAACGCTTCGGCAATCCGGTGATCGTCATCTTGACTGCCGATCATTTGATCGAACCGGTTGAAAAGTTTCAGCAGACCCTGATTTCGGCGGTGAAAGAGGCCCGTAAGACCGGCGCGCTGTATACCTTTGGGATCAAACCGACCCATCCGGCCACCGGTTACGGATACCTGGAGGTTGGCGAAAAAACCGCTTCGGATCACAGCATAGAGCATTTTCATGTCGTCTCCTTCAAGGAAAAGCCGAACGCCGAAGTCGCAAGTCAATATCTGGAATCCGGGCGGTATTTGTGGAACTCGGGAATGTTCGTGTGGACCGTAGACGCTATTTTCAGTGAGTTGACGCTGCACATTCCAAAGCATGTGGAGCATTTGACCAAGGCCGTGGAAAAGATGGGAAAAGACCAATGAGAAAATGATTTGCAAAAGCGGTTCGCGGCCCTCACGCGGATTTCCATTGACTATGCGGTGATGGAAAAAGCACGGGATGTTCGTTGCGTAGCCGGTGAATTCGACTGTTTCGTGTGTAACCCATCAATATTTTAGGAGGTGAGTGCCATGCTGACGAGAAGTTTTATCAATACCCCGGCAGATGCTGTGAAAGTAACATTAGGCCCCAGGGGCAATAATGTTGTTTTAGAAAAATCCTGGGGATCTCCGAGGGTTACAAAATGATATTTTTGAAAAATAACAATAATTGTGGTTGATATGGTTGATTCAGAATCAAACGATTTTAAAAGCAATACATCTGAACAGAAGCAGATAGTGCAAAGCTCATCGATTGAAAAAATCAATGCAGCTATGATCCGGCACGCCTGTAAAATCGCTGAAGAGATTGGTGCCAATACGGTATTGGTATATGTAGACCTCATCAAATCTCGAACGAACTTAAAAGATCTACTCCTGAATAGCAATTGCATTTTGGCAGCGAGAGAAAAACAGGTGCTGGACGAATTAAAAACATTTGATGGAAATAATAACCGGATCATTCAAGTTCCCTACATGAAGCTAAGCCGCCACAGCCAGGTCAAAGTCGCCGCCATGCTTGCTCTGTCTCAAGGACTAATTCATCGCAAAGATCGTATCGTATGCCTGTCCGGTTCGCCCAAATACGGCATCCTTGATAATTTAACAGTATTGGATCTGGAACGAGAATTTGAAATGTTCTCATCCGGCAACTTGGACATCGCAAATCAAATGGTGAAACCTGAGGTATTCGATCGTCTGTTGACCTTGGTTTTGGAACTGGCCGAAGAGGGCAAAGAGGGCAGACCTATTGGCACCATATTTACTCTGGGTGATCACGATAAGGTTATGAGCATGTCCAGTCAAATAGTGATCAATCCGTTTTTGGCAGTGCCTGAAGATGAACGTAACATCCTTGATCCGGCCTTGAAGGAAACCATTCGTGAATTTTCTACTATTGATGGCGCATTCATTATTCGGGATGATGGTGTTGTTCTATCTGCCGGTCGGCATTTGGCACCTTCTATAGAAATGTCGGAATTGCCACAAGGACTTGGGGCTCGCCATCGAAGCGCCGCCGGCATTACGGCGCTGACCAATTCCATAGCAGTGGTCATTTCAGAATCCACCGGTGATGTTCGAATTTTTAGTCGTGGAAAACTCTTTATGGAAATTGAAAAGATAAAAAGAGAATATCTTTGATGCGACAGGAAAACTTATATGAATTCTCAGTCCGAAATCAAATTCCTTCAGTAATATAAATGAAATAGTTGTTCTGGCCATTGATGATCCAGAAAGTTCAATGCGAGCTGTCGATTTTGTGACAACAACACTATCCGGATTTGATTTCAAGATAAACTTGTTTCATGTAATCAAAGGTGGGGGAAAGGTTAAGACTCCGTATCTGTTTTTATCAAAAGAAAACATAGAAAATGTGGGAAGAACAGATAAATCTGTATTTGATGATGCAATACACCGTTTGACTGAGGCAGGATTCAAATTAAATCAGATAAACACTCAAATAGTTTCAGGAGCCCAAAATATATCAAGTGCAATATAATAAAGCGGCTTTTTTATCTCGATTACACACTATCAAGGCAGTAGGATTTAAGAAGCTTAATTCGAATTTAGACTAAAGTTCCTTTTTATTAAAAATACGGCTATAAAATTTGTTCTATAAATTGGCCCATAGCTGGTGATAACTCGCAAAAAGTCCAGATATCTAATGATTCCAACATAGTATTCCGGTAAATCTGCGGTTACTATAAATCAGACCATGTAAAACCATTTAAAGTGTTTGATATTAAATGAATACCCATTGATCAACCCCTCGTCTGTAAATCTGAATTTAAATAGAGAAACTCACTATTTCTTTGAGTTCATTTTCCCGATTATTACCGGTGATACAACACAACTAACGACCCGACAGGGTTTGGCATTTTGAAGAAGACGGTTTTCTTTCAGGCATTATTTGTTTTGTTCCAGAACCTTACCCCGGGTGCTGATGATGATTTCATTCATAGGTATCTTCTGTCCGGATGCTTCCAATCCCTTTTTTACAATTCCGGGAAGACCGGCGCAGCACGGCACCTCCATAATCACCGTGGTGATACTCTTGATGCCCGCTGTCTGGAAAATTTCTGTAAATTTTGCCACGTATTCCTGAACTTCATCGAATTTCGGGCATCCCATCATTACAACTTTTCCTTTAATAAAATCCCTGTGAAGGGTTGGGAAAGCAATCGCAACACAATCTGCCAGCACCAGAAGATTAGCTTCTTTAAGAAACGGGGCGTTGGCAGGAATCAACCGTATTTGAACCGGCCAATGGGATAGGGCCGATTCGCTCTCGGGACCCATAGCGTCGGGTATGTGGGCCGTCTGACCGGGTTCAGAAGGAACAAACGTCTGGATAGTGGTTGACGGACATCCGCAAGGCATAACTGCTTCTTCTTTGGGCGCTTGTTTTTCTTTTTCTGCCAGGTATTTTTCAACCGCTTCTTCATCAAACTCGTCAGTTTCCCGCTCGACAATTTTTAGCGCACCCGTGGGACATTCTCCCATGCAGGCACCGAGCCCGTCACAAAGCTTATCCGATACAATCCGTGCCTTGCCGTCAACAATTTGAAGGGCGCCCTCGGCGCATGAGGGGACGCACTGCCCGCATCCGTCACAAAGTTCGTCATCTATTTCTATTATTTTACGCAATACTTTCATAATATTACCCTTTTGTTTTATTTATTTTTTCGCTCAAACAAATCCGCCCGTCCGAACATACGTTATAGTATAGGTTTTTTTCGGACACAGACCCGCCTGCCATTGCAAGACACGAGCGGGCAGGTGAACACAGATTTTCATGATTTTTAAATTAAAAAAAATATTGTTATCTGTGTATATCTGCGAAAATCTGTGTCCTATTTAATTTAACAACGTCTTTCTTGCTTCCTCCCGGCCACTTTCGGTCAAAAACGACGTTTCGATGATCTTGGTCAGCCGCTCATTATCTATGGGCTTTTCTTTATGCTTCTCCTCAAGGTTGGTAATTAAATCCGCATCATACACTACCTTGAAATTAAGCGTTTCTTCAGGTCGGGGATGATGGTGATGACCGATGATATCACACACCTCTTCTATGAGTTTGTCATTGGCGCCAAGACTTTCCATAATGGATCTTGCAATGGGCGGCCCTTCCTGTTCCTGGTATTTTGCAGCGGTGCTCTTATACTTTTTTTCCGCCTCATGGATACCGATGTCATGCAGATACGCAGAGGCCAGTATCACCGCCATATTTCCCCTTTCGCTCTTACCGATCCGTTCAGCATAACGCGCTACCCGGGTTGCATGGCCTATCCGCTTAAAATCACTTTTAAAATACCGCTTCATTTCTATGGCAATCCGATCTTTTAAAAGATCTTCTTTTTGGGCCAAAAGTTCCGGCGGCAGAGTTCCAATACACTCTTCGGCAAACTGGCAGTATGCCGCACAGCCGAAATCCATTTTTGGGTTTGCGAACTTGTGACCGCATTTATCACATTTGCGGGTTGTATCGTCT
>JAFDHQ010000250.1 GCA_019308685.1 Deltaproteobacteria bacterium | reverse complement strand
GAGCATTACCGATTTGTTAAAATGGTTTTCACCCATTAACTTATTCATTTTTTGAGCGAAAGCCTTGCAATCAGGTGTCAGGTGTCAGGTGTCAGGAATAAGAAACGAATTAGCTGTTATTGAAACCTGACACCTGAAACCAAAAAGTCTTGGATAGAATTAACAAACTGGTAATGCACCCATTACTTTCCGTCTAAAGCAATCATCCTTCGACCATCTTTTACCTACTATTCCACTTGATTCGAAAGATAAATTCGTTTGTCTTGTTTACCTTTTCTTCGACGGATGACAATGTTTATACTGCCTTGGGCCTGAGTTTGATATTGCTCAGATAACACTTGCTTATGGGGCTTAACCCTACGAAAAGGGGTCGCACATTTTTTTCTATTTTTCGCCTTCATTTATATTCCCTCTCGAATAACTATATGTGCTATAACTAAACATCTCGGAAATTCTACAACTTGACGAAATCCCAAATCTTTTCATGACAACCTGTTTATTCCATTACTCCATTACTCCATTGTTCCATTATTCTAAGTGTGACCTGCCCGCTCGTGCCTTGCAATGGCAGGTGGGGCGAAGCGAACTTGAAATGTTTCTAAACTTCATAAATACCGTAATGCTGTATGAAATACTGAATCTTCCTAATTTGGGCGGGTGTCGGCCTCTTAAACTGTACATGATGTCGCCTCATTTTTATAGGATCCATAGAAAAATCAGCGGCGACTTTAACATCGCTAATGCTTTTAAACATCAAATTTGGAAGGTAAAAACCACAATCAGCCAATAAAATATCCAGCACAAATGATGGGCTTGATTCCTCCTCGCCGGCAATATAATTAAACGAAAGTCCGTCCATACTGATATTATTAATTCTGCCGAACTGGGTGGGTTTGGATCGGTATACGGCACACGCGATCTCTCCCATGCTTCTATCTGAGACGTTTAGCTGCGTAACGGAAACGGGCCGGATCAACGCAACGGCTTGTTTTTTAACCTGGAATCGCTTGTGGGCTCTCCTATCCCCCCTTTTTATTCTGTTTTGATCAATCAATGTAAGAAACGGTGACCGGTTCATAATCGCAACATCACGCTCAGCTTCAGATAATTCATTGGCAGAATACATCCGGTCTGTTTGATTATCATCAAAAAGATAAATTTTATCCATTTCACCTCCTATTTTTGCGTGTCTTTCGCCCATCCGAAGCCATCATTGAGACCTTGCAACACGCCAGGATAGTTGACGTTTTGTGTAATAAATGAAATTTATCGATAATCCATTTTTTAAATTATATTACTGATTTCTTAATATTGTCCATAGGGCGAGGGCTTCATTTTCTCTGAGAAAATTCCCCGGAATGGGATTTTCCCTATGCAAAATGGAGAATATTCCCGATATGGTAAGATAGAACTTAGGCGCTTAATTATAAAATAAATTTACGCCATATAATTCATCGTTAACATTCCCACCATCAACCATTCTTGTCTTTGCGTGTGAAATATTCGGACTAAGACCAGGTAATTAAGTTTGGCATAAATTTCAGGTAATCGTCACCTGCGGGCGTTACCCTGGCCGTAAACCCATAGCGGCCGGACAGTTCACAGGGAACTTGGCTGCCGTAACGGTAATTTCCGTTGCCAAGATTTTCTACCACTGTCATGGGAATTGTGTTGACGTCCTGCAGCGCATCCACCGCTTTCATGCCGGAGGTGCCACAGGCTTCGAAAGGTCTTCGGGGAGTACTCAGCCAGACATCAGCGCCTTGAACCAGAGATCGTGTCAGCGCCATGTTGGAGGCAGCTTTTAAGTAATCTTCGGCAAGGACGCCCAGTCCACCGGCGAAAATGGGAATATTTTCATTGACGCCAAATTCCATTGAGAAATAGGCCACCGGTCCAATTTTCTCGTAACTGGACCGTGATAGATCCACATTATCCATAACCCGCTTTGTGTAACGATCTTCGACCCGTTTCAGATGGCCCAAAAAACTGTCATCCGCGGCCAGCTCCTCCAGGCGCGTCTGGCTGACATTGGACAATAGTTGAATAGGGTTTCCTCTGGATTCTATCCAGAGTTGCGGTTCAACGCGTCGAAACAGTGTTATTGCATCCTGTTTCCAGCACCACCATAAGTTTCGAGACAGTACTTCTAAAAAGCCAACGGTTTTGGTATGGCGGGATAAACCTGGTAGGTAAGAATACGTTTCATGGCTGTTTTCCTTATAAGGGATCATTCTTTCCATAAATCTATGTCGATGAGGCCAAGCTTTGCAGCACAGCGGGTTAGTTCAACAATGCTATGCAGATCGAGTTTGCGCATAATACTGGAGCGGTGGTTTTCAGCCGTTTTGGGGCTGATGAAAAGTTTATCGGCAACCCGTTTTGTAGAGAGCCCTTCGGCCAGCAGGACCATGACCTCCTGCTCTCGAGCGGTCAGCAAGTCGTAGCTGCTACCCGTTACAGCTATCTGCTTTTCCGGCAATCCAATAAGCTTGTTTATCACTTTATGGGAAACAGACGTATCCATATAATAATGACCTTTTAACACATATTCAATTCCCTCCAGGAGCTTATCCACAGCCGAGTCTTTTATCAAATAGCCCATGGCGCCGGACTGAAATGATTTTACGATATAGTCTATTT
>JAFDHQ010000249.1 GCA_019308685.1 Deltaproteobacteria bacterium | reverse complement strand
CGAGGCGTGGCAAGAAACATTTAAAAAATTTGCCGGACCCAAACCACCTGATTCCACTATCACTTCGCCGGAAGAGCAGCTGCAAATCTACATACACTCTCTCATACAAAACTTTACAGAGCAGAGCGATCAGGGCCAGTTTACCCGCCTGTACTTGATGGAATTGGCCAACCCAACCGGCTTGATACATGACATCTGGCACGAGCTGATTGAGCCCCGGCGACAGATCGTGATAGAGATCATCCGCAAAATTATGGGAACAAAAGCCACTGATGAAACGGTCCTGTTCTGCGAGATGAGCATCATCAACCAGTGCCGTGCCCTTCTGACCATTAGACCAAGTGATCTGGAGTACCTCCTGGGCCAATCCCTCTCCCCGGCTTTAATCAAACGCATGGCCGATCATATCACACGCTTTTCGCTGGCGGGGATCAAGGCGGTCGGAAACCGCAAGTCGTGATCTTTCCGCAGTCCGAACACAAAAACACGGCAACCGCCAAATCTCAATGACCAAAAAACAAATGTATCCGTTCACGTAGTAATTGAGTTAGTGGAAATTCCAAATAATAAATCCCAAAAAACAAACAAATAACAATGACCGAAATTCAAAATCCCAAACAAAAAAACAATCGCTCACGCGGCGCAAGCGCCTGCGCTGCGCGTTGAACCGGTTTGGAATTTGGAGTTTGAGACCTGCCCGCTCGTGCCTTGCGCGGCAGGCGGGTTTGTTTGAGATTTGGAGCTTGAAATTTGAGAATTATTTGTAATTTTTTGTAATTTATGATTTAAGAGGTTTTTAGCGTTTGGAATTTTGATGAACTCGTAAAAAGTCAAGTTCAAATTCAAGGCGTGCAAATTTTGTAATCATGAGGCGTACTTTTCGTACGTTGAATGATTGCGAAATGCAGCACAACGCAGAAGTTGGACTTTTTACGAAACCGTCAATTTTGGATTTTAAAGAAATCCGTGAACGGCTACAACAAAAAAAAGACCCATGCAAACAAACAATCGTCAATACTTCCGACGGTGGCGGATCAAAGGGTTCTTTCTTGCAGTGATGGCATTGATTTATACTGCTTTTCCGGCTGTGCCAGGACAGACCCAAGAGCTGAGCCATGATTACAATTACGGTCTTGGGAAAATCGACCTGCGTTCCCAGTCACCGGTTCAGAGCCTGCGATTTACCCTGCCGTTGCTTATTCCCGGCGATATCCAGCCCGGCTGTGGGTTACATATCGCCAACACGTGGACAAATGTTTGGGCCGACGAATCGGAATACCTTCTGGACTATGAAATGTCTGAAACCTTGGTGACCGTGACGTACGGATTTAATAAGCGGTTCGGGGTGTCTTTAGCGTTTGAAAACCGCAACTACTTCGGCGGTGAGATGGATGGTTTTATCCAGGGATTTCATGATCTGTTCGGCATTGATCAGGAGGGCCGGGATGATGTGTCTAAAGATAGAAAAGTGATTCAGCGGTTTGACCCGAAAACCGGTCAGATGTTAAGTGAGACGTCGGCCGAAGACCTTGAAAATAACGCCTTGGTATTTTTGATGAACTACACGCTTACTCATGGAACGAAAATATGGCCATCTGTCAATGTGTTCGGTGCCGTTCGGTACGCGATAGACTGCTCGGATTTATGCGATGAGGATCATCCCGTGGATGTTGGGTTGGGGTTCGGCCTTGCCAAGCGCTGGTCCGAAAGATGGTATACCTATGCATCGTTGGGATACACCTGGTATGAATCCCGAGATGTTCTGGAGCCGGCACCAGGCGTAGCGGCCATGGATTTCGAAGACAGGGCGGTTAACGGATTATTTGTGATCTCATGGCACTGGACGCCGACCTTTTCCTTGGTTGCCCAGTATCTTTACAGTGAGGCAAGTATAAAAAATATCAATGAATTGGATGAAGCTTCCCATGAAGTCCACCTTGGGTTTAAATGGAAAACCAAGTACGGTATGATAGAATTTGCTCTAATTGAAAATGTTATAACCATGAGTAATAGTCCGGACTTCGGACTGCACGGAGGGTGGGGCTTCCAATTTTAGATTTGATACCTTTGCAAAACGCTCCCTTTTGCCCAATCCCTGCGTCAGGCTCAAATTTTAATCCTCGAAATACTCCATATGTATTCCTGTGGTTAAAATTATCGCGTTGACTCGGGCCGTCCATGCCCCTCGCCCTTGCGGGCAGCTTGACAGCTGTCCAATTCTGCTATCCTGCAGAATTGTCCTTGGCCTTGAACAAAATTGAACATTTTTCAAAGGTCTCAATTTATAAGGAGTAAAAATATGACTCACATGGATAAATTCAAAGCGCGGCTTGAAGAAATTCAACGGCTGGCTGATGTGTTAGACCGTCATAAAACAGATTTAATGGAAGCTGCCGCATATGATGCCGGATTTCCGATAAAAATCACATCTATCGAAGTGGAATTATCGGTCGGTCATTTACGAACCATGGACAAAGAAATTCCCTGGGTAGAAAACGGTCAATCGTACGGTACGGTTGCCACTATATTTCCGTACGATGCTCCGACAGTGATGCTGGCCCGTCTGGGTGGTGCAGCGCTTCTTACCGGCAACACGTTGCGATTCAGTCTCTCTTCCCAGACACCCCGATCCGCATCTGTATTGAGCGAAATTTGCAAACCCTTCCCATCCATCGAATCGGTTGTGGGTATGGACAACCGCAAATTCGGACGGCGCTGTGTGGCAGACAAAGAGGTCAGGCTTTTCTTTATTTCAGGAGCCTCGGCAATTGGTGAGGTATACCGGAGACAACACCAATCTTTCGATAAACTCTTTTTTGCAGGACCCGGGGGGATGCCCGCCGCTATTGTTTTTGAAGATGCAGACGTCACTTCGGCCGCGAGTTTTATTGCCCGCCGGGCGTTCATTAACGGCGGCCAATACTGCACAACCTTGAAAAAAGCATACCTGCACACGAGTCTATATGAAGAGATTCGCAATCAGATACTGGATAGGGTCCGACGCCTTAATGTGGGAGATGCTCTTGATCCGGAGACCGATATCGGTCCCATTCGGGTGGAACGGACTCGTAACATTCTTCAAAATGCACTGGAAAAATTCAGACCGGCACGTTTGCTAACAGGTTCCATCAACGACGAAACAGTCTTTCC
The DNA here is from genome assembly GCA_019308685.1 of Deltaproteobacteria bacterium. GTDB lineage: Bacteria > Desulfobacterota > Desulfobacteria > Desulfobacterales > UBA11574 > S5133MH16. Next base: position 335 of record JAFDHQ010000249.1, on the reverse strand, counting down.
ACTGGTACTTGAAACCGAAAACACCGACATCCCGGATCTGGAACTCTTTGGCCCGTTTTTGCTTCTTATACCCTTTGACGATGCCGATGAAGCGGCCATGGAATTAATTAAAACCCGCTATGGTTTTCTCTTATCTTTTTTCGGATCTCCGGCGGAGAAGATAAAAGCGATTTTTTATTCCCACTTCGGAATGGTGCATGATAACCCCGATTTTACGTTCACCCCGTTGCGACTTCCCTTTGGTGGTAAGAAAGCCAGCGGTTGGATCCTTGAGCGTAAGGGCAATGATTGGATTGAGCGGGATGGAGCGTTTATTTACAGCAAGGAGCTGGCAA
>JAFDHQ010000059.1 GCA_019308685.1 Deltaproteobacteria bacterium | reverse complement strand
GGAAATTTTCATATGCTGCTGAAAAGAAGCGGTGCAAAATATTATGTTCAAGTAAAAAACGGGCCCTTCGTCCATCATCAGCGGCCTGCTGCGGATGTTCTTTTCAGATCGGTGGCCAATTATGCGGGTACAAACGCTGTGGGCATTATCCTGACCGGGATGGGATCGGACGGTGCCGCCGGATTGCTGGAAATGAAACAAGCTGGTGCTCGAACCGTTGCACAGGATGAAAAAAGCTGTGTGGTTTTCGGTATGCCCAAGGAAGCCATTAAACTCGGAGCCGCAGAAAAAGTCGTCAGTCTTGGGGATATTACAAAAACGGCGCTTAAAATGATTGAAAATTGAAATGCCTTCACTGATAATTAACCGCAAATGGACGCAAATGGACATAAAATTTATTTTAAAATTCGTGTTTATTTGTGTTTATTCGTGGTGACATTTATTTTATTTTTTCATTCGTGGTTTTATTTAACCGCAAATGGACATGCATAAAAATGCCTAAAATTATTTAAGGTAATTATAATCTTTATTTGGGAAATTGAAAATTGGCAAATATAACCAAGAGACAATTCAAAAGGTACTGTGATATCGTTTACAATGAATGCGGTATTAATCTGACGGAAGAAAAATGGCAATTGTTGAACGCCAGGATCGGGAAACGGATCAGAAAGCTCGGTGTTCAGCCTGAGAAATATCTTTCGATGATTGAGAAAGATCCTGATGAATTAAATAGTTTTCTTGATGCCGTCTCCACCAACCACACCTATTTTTTCAGAGAATCAAAAACGTTTAAGTTTTTAGATACAAGCTGTCGTAATATCTGGTGCACGGCGTGTTCAAGCGGTGAAGAACCGTATTCTTTACTTACATATTGTTTAGAATTGGGATTCGAGCCGTCCATACTGGCAACGGATATCTCGGATTCCTGTTTAGAAAAAGCCAGAAGGGCCATATATCCCAAGAAGTCTTTGGCTCATATACCCAAACATATGATAAAGCGTTATTTTCAAAAAGGGGTGGGCAAATGGGAAGATCATGTGAGACTTAAAAAACATATCAGTAGAATGGTAAAATTTGAAAAGTTCAATCTCTTGAAAGATTTTCCTCCGTCAAAAAATTTTGACATCATATTTTGCAGAAATGTAATGATCTATTTTGATATTCCTACCAAAGAAAAATGATCTATTTTGATATTCCTACCAAAGAAACGGTCATACATAAATTGTCAAAGGTTTTAAAGCCGGAGGGTTATTTTATAATCGGCGGAGCCGAGAGTTTGAATGGTTTGAAGCACTCTTTGAAATACATAGAACCGAGTGTCTACAGAAAATGATAGCCCTTTAAGCCAATTTCCAGTCTCGAGTTTTAACTTTTATCATCAAGTACTCCCCTAATTTTTTTAGCAAGTTCACTTTTAACCACCGGCTTCATGACATATCCGTGGATGCCCATGGCCTTTGCCTTGTCTGCGCTGATTTTTTCGGAAAATCCGGTACAAATTATCATCGAAATATCAGGCCTTATTTCAATAATTTTTTTGGCAAGCTCGACACCCGTCATATTCGGCATGGTCATATCGGTAATAATAAGATCGAATTTGTCAGGAGCTGCTCGAAACGCTTCCAAAGCTTCAATGCTGCTGGTTCGTGCGGTAACATGATAACCGAGTCGTTCCAGCATTTGCTGTTCCATTCGAACAATTTGCACTTCATCATCAACTAAAAGGATTCGCTCTGTGCCCCCTTCCACAGGTGATACGACCCGTGGTTCTTTTTTTTCGGCCTGGGTTTGAATTACCGGCAGGTAAACGTGAAATGCAGTTCCCTTGCCCGGCTCACTGTATACCCTGATGTTACCTCCATAGCTTTTGACCATGCCGTGGACCATTGCAAGACCCAGTCCGGTGCCTTTTCCTTTTTCCTTGGTAGAAAAATAGGGTTCGAATATGCGATCAATTATAGACTTATCAATGCCGGTGCCGGTATCTTCCACCGTCAAACAAACATATGATCCGGGAACCATGGCCGGGTCTTTCAACTCATCCACATCTAAATCCACCTCTTTTAGGGTTACATCCAGTTTGCCGCCTTCATCCTCCATGGCGTGATAGGCATTGGTCAAAAGATTCATGGCAATCTGATGAACCTGTGTGGCATCGGCCATGACAAAACCGCAGGTATTGCTGATATTCCAGTTGATTTCAATGGTACTCGGCAAAGAAGCTTTGATTAGTTTCAAAACCTCTCTGACAACAAGCTGAACTTTCAATGGTTTCAGTTCCTGATCAGCCTGTCTGCTGAATGTGAGGATCTGTTTGACCAGGTCTTTAGCACGATGCGCAGCGATAACCACTTCCTGCAAATTTTTATGTAATACGGTTCCTTTTCCAGTATCATCTAACGCCATTTCAGTATATCCAAACACGGAAAAAAGGATATTGTTGAAGTCATGGGCGATCCCTCCTGCCAGTGTGCCGATGGACTCCATCTTCTGGGCCTGAATCAGACGTTTCTCCAATTCAATTTCATGGGTTACATCACGTTTTATAGACACAAAATTTGTAATTTTGTCCGATTTATCTAATACAGGTGAGATTGTCGCATCTGCTTCATAAAAACTGCCGTCTTTTTTTCTGTTAACAAGGCGTCCATGCCAGGCATTCCCACGGGTAAGGGTGTCACACATTTGTTTATAAAACAAAGCATCATGCTTTCCGCTTTTCAAAATACGTGAATTCTGTCCAATAGCATCTTCACAACTATATCCTGTTAGACGCTCGAATGCGGGATTGACATATTGAATCATTCCGTCCTTGTCGGTAATGAACACAGATTCCGCAGCCTGTTCAATGGCTATTTCCAGGCGATTTCGTTCTTCTTGAGTTCGTTTTCTTTCGGTGATATCAAAAAAGATTCCGCTCATATATTCAATCTCTCCCTTGTTATCACAAACTATTTGTCCCCTTTCTTGTATCCAGGTGATGCCTTCAGTTTTGGATTTGATCCTATATTCTCTTACATATGACTTATCTGTTTTTAGGGCCTGGATAAAACTTTCCCTTGCAGTTTCAATATCTTCCTTAATAATAATATCAATCCATTTTATTCTCCTGGAATTAAATTCATTAAAATCATAGCCGGTTAATGATTCAATCTTATTATCAAAGAATTCAACAGACCAGTCTTTATATCCTCTGTAAACAATGCCTGGGATATTATTTACTAAGAATCTGTATTTTCCCTCACTCTTCCTCAGCGCATTCTCTCCACGCTTGTGCTCATCTTCCAGTTCTATGTTGTACAGTGCATAAGCGATGTCTTCAGCAACCTCTCTTAATAAGCCTTGCTCTTCCTTGTACGCAATAAGATTTTTGGGGATCGACACAGACAGCAACCCATAAACTTTTCCATCGTGTTCCAACCGAATGGTCATCGCTCCCCTTCCACTATATTTTCCCGCTAATGGACAGTCATAGCAAGTGGACGACGGGTCTTCTGTTATCACAACGTCTGATTGCAAAAGAGCCGTCCGGCCGCAAGTGTTTAACTCACCACGCTTAAGATGTTTCAGCATGGGCAAGAAATCTTCACCCAAACCGGCTTCAACAGTTTTAAGCAGCTTGCCGAACTCGTCAAACAAGGCGATCCAGACGTTGTGATAGCCACGAGTTTCGATCAGGTTGTTACAGGTCCCTTGCAGCAACTTGTCAGGGTCTTTTTCCCTGGTGATGAGTTGATTGACATTTTGAATAGCGCGCAGCACGAGGTTTAGGTGTTTTACCCTATTTTCCGCCTCTTTGTACTTGACTGCATCTTCTTCTAATTCCCTGAGCCTTTTCTCCAGTTCTTCATAGGCTGGTTTTTTGGCCATTAGAAAATTCTCCAATTTTCTCTAAAAAAGTTCGCAAAAATAAAAAAGATTTTTGCGGATTGAATGGACGGCCTTTAATAAATGAGAGGCAACAAAGTTTTCAGACTTGGCGCCTGAATCAACAATCTACAATAATATACCCGTTCTCATCCCGCTCTACTTTGGTGATCCCGGGGTGCTCCTTCTCAAGATCCTGTAAAATGACATCACGAGTTTTGATTTGCTGGAGCAATGATTCCCTTTCCAAAATAAGCTCAAGAGACTCCAATGCCCGTCTGATTGTAATTATCAAATCAGCATCTTCCCAGGGTTTAAGGATGAATTTATATACACCGGCTTCGTTAATGGCCTTCATGGCAATCTCAATTTCCATCTGGCCGGTTAACATAATGGTTAAAATCTGATGATGATCTCTCTTTACATTTTGTAAAAACTCCAGACCATTCATCCCCGGCATATTATAGTCACTTATTACCAGTTGAACGTCATAATCCTTGAGCAACAAAAGGCCCTGGTCTCCACTCTCGGCGGTAAGGATGTTATAATTTTCATTCCTTAAGACACGCTTTATTGATTTGAGAACCAATCTTTCATCATCCACGACAAGTATGGTCTGTCTTTTCATGAACTACTCCTTCCACTCGGTTTGAAGGTTATGACTAAACCTTTGCCGCTAAATTTCCCGGAAAGCGGCGTTAAATCAATATCAAAGGCTGTATCTGACAATTGATACCCCTTGATTGTCTGAGCCAGGTTTTTAGTCAGCGCCTCGGTCATCTTTTTATTAACCTCGCTTGAAAAATAGTTCTGCATACTATCCCCAATCCCAAATCCATTACCAATTGCTGATAAGGACTGTGCTTCCCGGTTCATGAGCACAATCATTCCTTCAACACCAACGCCAATAATCGGGATTGAGAGATCTTCTAAAATGGTTTGCGAAAGTTCAAGTGCCTGATGCTGGACTTTAAGATCCTTTGTTCTTTCTTTGACCAAAAACTCTAAATTTTCATTCATTTTTGTTAATTCTTCATTTTGTTGTAAGACCTGTTCATGGAGCCTTTTATTAGCCTGTACAAGTTCGTATTGTTCCAGTGCCTGGTTGATTTCCAGTTTTAAATTTTGATCATTCCATGGTTTCAATAAGAATTTATAAACATGCCCCTTATTGATCGATTCCGTTATAGAATCTACATCCGTGTATCCTGTAAGAATAATCCGCATTGTATCAGGATGTTCAGTTTTGACCTTTGCCATGAAATCGGTCCCGCTCATTTCGGGCATCCTCTGATCTGAAATCACAAGATGGACATCATTTTCTTCAAGGAGTTTCAGTCCTTCCTGGCCGCTGTTAGCGGTCAGCAACCTGTAGCTTTCTTTGCGAAGTAATCTCTTTAAAGAATTTAAAATATTCTCCTCGTCATCTACACATAAAACCATATATTGATCTTGGTCCATTTTTCTACTCCTCAAGAAAAAATTGACATGCTGAATGGATTTCCTCTAACACTCCGGGGAACCAATCAGTCACGGTTTCCATCTCGGATTTCATTAGCTCTCTTGCGTCGGGATATATTACAGATAGATCAATCTCTGTTAACAAATCATTCATATAACTATTCATTATAATATCCGCTACATGAACGATCATTAACAGTTCGGGATTCCGGATGCTCTTCCTGACTTTATGGTGATATTGAATGACATCAATCAAATTCTGGGGAAGTTTCCATTTTTTGGCCAGATACCCCCCTATCCTGGCATGATTGATAGAAAGCTCTTTTTTTTCGGCTTCATAAAACGACAGATTATTCTCTTTAGTCGATAGCCACACCCTCTTAAATAAGTCGGGAAAACTCTGGACCAGAATGATTTTGCCAACATCGTGCAAAAGTCCTGCTGTAAATACGTCCTCTAAAGACTGGCAACGGATCTTTTCAGCAAGATATCTGCTGATTGCCGCCACACCCACTGAGTGGGTCCAGAATTCCGCAATATTAAATCCTTCCGAACCATCTTTTATTGAAAGAGCTTTTATGATCGAAACAGAAACAACCGCATTACGCACCGTATTAAAACCTAATAACATTATGGCACGGGACAGGCTGGAGATCTGGGACTGAAAGCCGAAAAAAGAAGAGTTTACAAGCTTCAATATTTTGGGAACCATGGCCTGATCTTTTTCTATCACCATAGCCAAATCTTTGATGGATGTTTCGTAATCCTGAAGCATTTTGTTGACTTCCATGGCAATTGCCGGAAGTGTTGGAAGTTGCTCTATCCGATCAAGTTTTTTTAAAATTTTATTAGATTCCATGACTGTTTTCCCTTAAATCGATCAATCTAAAGGGCCTAAACTGATACAAATATCTGACCATCTAAAAGTTTTCGTTCCCCAATGATTTGAACCGTCTTTATTGACGAATTTTTGAGTTTGGTCCCCTTTACAAGTAAAAGTCTGCCGTCTTTTAAACGCAAATCCGTTACCAAAACCATCCCTTCTTTTAAATCTTCAAATCCCACTTTAACGACACCTTTTCCTTTTTGCTTTTTAACTTTCTTAACTTCTGCAGGTTCTTTTACCTTTTTTACCAAATTAACGACAACGTCCATATCATATTTCTGGTTTGCCTGGAGCAAGATAATCTTCTGGCCAATCTTTTCCAGCATTTTTTCAGGTTCGCTATTATCGATATCTTTTATTGCAGATCCGAAATATTGTCGTGCCCGTTGCTTTATCTTCTCCGGATCTTTCGGCCACGTGCAAACTATTTTGCAATAATCTGCCACAGCCCCAATAATGCGAGAACCCAGGGGTATATTATCCCTTTTTAATCCGGCAGGAAACCCTGTGCCGTCAACATGTTCGTGGTGGTAAAGGATAATTTCTCCCACTCTGTTTAATCTTTCAACAGACTCGAGACAGGTCGATGCAATCACCGGATGTTGCATAAATATCTTCAACTGTTCTGTATCCATATGATCTTCGTCTATTGTCAGAATATCATCGGGCAAACCCAGCAGACCGATATCATGTATCATCCCGGCCATCTCAATCTGATCGAGTTCTTCCTTATCTATCTGAAAATCTTCTGCTAACTCCCTTGCAAGTTGTGCTACATAACCCATATATTTGCCAAGTTTAGGTTTCAAAGTTCCAATCAATGATGACAACAACCGGATCGTATCCACAAAACTTTTTTCAAGTTCTACATTTTTTTGTCTGATTTCCAGGGTTCTTAATTCTACTTTTTTTCCCAAACTCTTATTGAGTTCATCTAACTCCTTGTTCTGTTTATTTGTAAGCTTTAAAAGCCTTCTGTTTTCAATCACCAGTTCTAATTGCTTCAAAGACTGTCTAACCTGAAGAAGCAAATCATCATCATTCCAGGGCTTGGTCAGGTACCGGTGAATTTCTCCTTTGTTGACTGCCTCCACAACCGCATCCATGTCAGAATAACCTGTGAGGAGAAATCTGACGGCATCAGGGAATATTTTCTTCGCCTTTTCCAAAAATTGGGCGCCGTTCATTCCCGACATCCGCTGATCGGAAATAATCAGAGAAACCGGTCTTTCAGCTTTTTCCAGCAGTTCAAGACCTTCCATGCCGCTGGACGCTGTGATAATATGATACCCGTCTTTACGAAATAAACGGTGCAGTGCTTTTGTGATAGATTTTTCATCATCCACAAATAGCAATGTATGTTTATACTTCAATGCCATATTCAGTTCTCCGGACAGCGGTAATTTGCTTGCCCCGTGCAATTTTTACCCCGTTAAACCTTTCTTTTCTGTTTATCTGGGGCCGTAGTGACAGCGCAGCGCGTTTCACCGGGGTCATTTGAAATGCCTAAAATGCCTAAAATGATCTAAATTGCCTAAAGTTAAGGACAATCTGCAATCGAATTCCCATTGATTTTTCACTACTCAACAAATCACCTTTTACCTTTCACTGATCCCCGATCTAATAATCAATAATCAATTGTTAATTATTAATTGTTGACCATTGATTATTAACCATTATTCCATGCTCTCTGTCTTCTGCCCTCAAATTTAGAAATACCTTTAAAATATTGGGATCAAATACTTTCCCGGAAAGTTCCTCCATTTCAACCAGAGCTTTTTCTATTGGCCAGGCTTTTTTATACGGCCTTTCATTGGTTAAAGCGTCAAAGACATCGGCCACGGTTACAATTCTGGCGGCCAAAGGGATAGATTCTCCCTTTAATCCGTCAGGGTATCCGTTTCCATCCCAGCGTTCATGATGAGAACGGGCTATTTCGCGTGCGGTTTGGTAAAAAGGTTTGTTGCCCAATATCTTCTCCCCGGCAATGCAATGCGTTTGCATTATAGCCCATTCTTCGCCGGTTAACGGACCCCTCTTTTTTAATATTTTATCAGGTATATGAATTTTCCCCACATCATGCATGATACTAAAAAAACTTATTTGCTCTGTTTGCTCCGGAGACATTTTGAGGCCGCTGCAAATATCACGAGTCAGGTCACGAATTCTAAACACGTGATCTCCAGTATCGTCGTCCTTTGCCTCAGCAGCCATGGCAAGCATTATAATCCCTTCCTGGACGGCTTCCTCAAGCTGTAAAGTTCGTTCATGAACCAGACTCTCAAGATTTTCATTGGCAATTCTTAACTGTTTGTTTTGGTTTTGAGTCAATTTCTGAAGCCGTTTATTCTCCGTAACCAAGTTATAATGCTCAAAAGCCCTGGCAACAGATTCTTTAAGGTCCGCGTTAGACCACGGTTTTGTCAGATATCCGAATACATGTGAACGATTTATTGCATCTTTGGCGTTCTTTAAGCTGGCATGGGCTGTCAACAACAAGGGCACAATATCAGGCTTAAATTTTCGACCGGCCTCTATAAAAGTAACGCCGTCCATTTCAGGCATCATAACGTCTGAAAGGACAACACCAATATCATTCCTTTTCAGCAGATCGAGACCTTCTTTTCCGGAATTGGCCGAAAAAAGTGTATAACCCTCATGTCTCAGTACCCGCTTTAAGCTGTTGATCACATTCGGTTCATCGTCTACAATTAATAGGCTGCGATTATCCATAATGGTTATTTATCATTGAGCATTTGACATTTATCATTTTTACCCCGTGAAATTTTTTTCTATTTCACTGGGGCGTTATTCATCATTCATCACTATTCACTGATAACCGATAACTCTGACCTCCGACCTCTGTCCTCTGTCTTCTGTCCTCTGTCTTCTGTCCTCTGTTTTCTGTCCTCTGTTTTCTGTCCTCTGACCTCTGTTTTCTGTCCTCTGACCTCTGTCATCTGACCTCTCATTCCGCCGGGATCCGAATCATAAATGTAGTTCCTTCACCAACCGTGCTTTCCACATCAATGGTTCCGTTGTGCTTTTTGATAATGTTATAAGCAATATTCATGCCCAATCCGGTTCCTTTGCCCACATCTTTGGTAGTAAAAAATGGATCGAAAATCTTGTTAAGATTTTCTTCCGAAATCCCGGACCCGGTATCACTGATGGCAATCTCAACATACCCGTTAACGTGCCTTGTTTTAATATTTATTTCACCCTGTTTTTCTATGGCCTGGACCGCATTCACCAGTATGTTCATAAAGACCTGATTAAGCTGCTGTGGATAACATTTCACCCCGGGAAGCATGCCAAAATCTTTTGTGACCGTAGCTTTATATTTGAGTTCATTACTAACAACGTTTAAAGTAGATTCCATGCCATTATTGATATCCGCGACTTGGAGCTTATCCTCTCCGGGATGAGCAAAATCCTTGAGATCGATTACTATCTTTTTAATCCGTTCGGTCCCTTCACAGCAGTCTTGAATCAGATCCTGAATATCTTCCTGGACAAAATCGATATCAACTTCAGTTTCCAGGGTTGCAATCTTTTCTATCTGTTCTGAAATTGCGGGAGATAAATTGTTATCGGAAATTGAATCTTTTAAATTTGTGGTCAGTTTTCTGTATTCTTTTATGAGCTGATTAAGGTCATTCTGGTAATCCATCAATGTCTTCAGATTACTGCTAACAAAACCGGTTGGGTTGTTGATCTCATGGGCCACGCCCGCAGCAAGCTGCCCTATTGAAGCCATTTTTTCAGACTGTAAAATTTGGGCCTGGGTATTTTTTAATTCTTTTAGTGCCTGCTCCAGCCTCTCATTTTTTGCTCTTATCTGTTCCGATGTGGCTTTAATCTCTTTATTCAAAGTTTCTATTTTTTCGGTCTTGCGCCTATCTTCGGTTATATCTTTTGCAACGATAACGGTCTGAAAAATTTTTCCCGCGTCATTCTTTATTGGCAAAATGTTGACCTGCTCATATCTTATTTTACCATGTTTATCAGCCGATTTATCCAGATGAGATTGTGGTTTGCCTGAATTAAATACTTTCATTACAAGCAATTTTATTTCTTTGTTATATGATAAAATATTAAATCCGTTTTCATCATCAAAAAACGATTTGCCTATGATATTGCTAAAATTATATTCTATAGATTCCAAACACGTTTTGTTTGCCGATACGATATTTAATTTCTCATCCAGTGAAATAATCTTCTCATGCATGGAATCAAATACAATTTTTAGCTTGTTGCGGCTTTCAATCAGAATATCATTAATTCTTTTATGTTCCTCTTCCAGTTGTATTACCCGTTCTCCGGTTTTTATGCGCGCTTTTAGTTCTTCATGATCAAATGGCTTGGAAATATAATCGTCAGCTCCGGAATTAAAAACTTGAACAAGATCGTCTTTTTGATCCATGGCTGTTAAAACAATAATGTAAGTATAGTTTTCTTTGCCTGCCGACCTGATTTTTTTGCACAGCTCCAGTCCGTTCATCCGGGGCATTATCCAGTCTGTAACAATTATCTTTACATCGTTTTTTTGAAAAAGCTCCCACGCCAGGAGACCATCTTCGGCCACAAGGACTTCATGGCCCATCATTTCAAGCACCTTCTGAAGCAAATTTCGTGAAATAAATTCATCTTCTGCTATTAAAATATTCATGAATTAACCCCCGATTAATTGAATATTGACTATTTGGTGAAGTCGCTTTGCTTCACTGTTTTGAATAATAAAATATAAAATTGGTGAAATTCCTGCCTCCGGCAGGACCATTTCACCGGGGTCATTGAGCATTAGGCATTTGTTCCTGAACATCAATTTAATAATCAATTATAATTGTTAGCCATTGATTATTAACCATTATTCCATGCCCTCTGTCTTCTATCACTGGTCATCTACTCCATTCGGTCCCATTCAATCCGATCTATAAATTCCTTTAAACAGATGGCCTCTGCTTCCAGTTCAGCAATTACCGGCATTGCTTCCCCAAGATCCCCATTACGCCCCATCTTTTCAATCTCCAGGGCCCTGGCTGAAATTCTATTTGCATTAAGATTTGCAGATGCTCCTTTCAGGGTATGGGCCTGCTTTGTCAGAGTATCTGCATCGTTTTTTTCTACCGCAGCCCGCATGGACTCCATCTGATCCGGCAGGTTTTTCATAAACTCGCCAAGCAGCATCTCAAGAAAAGATTTATCTCCCATGACCTGTTCAAGTGCTGACTCAAGATCAATCGGTGGAGTCTCCTCTGTTTCATTTGAAACGTCATTTTTTCTCCCAATATGCCCTTCTTGCTGAAAATCTTCTTTATCTTTCTTGATCCATTTTTCGATTTTTTCCAGAAGCTCTTGCGGTTTAACCGGCTTTGAAAGGTAGTCGTCCATACCGGCTTCAAAGCACTTTTCGCGATCCCCTTTCATGGCATTTGCTGTCATGGCGATGATTGGTATACGAGTTGCTCGTTGCTGGTTGCTGGTTGCTGGTTGCTCGTTGCTGGCCTCCGGCTCGTAGAGCCTACAGCTCGGAGAGTTGTTCGTTGCTCGTTGCTTGTTGCTTGTTGCTGGTTGCTCGTTGCTTGTTACTCGTTGCTGGTTGCCCGTTGCTGGTTGCCCGTTGCGTAATGCTATTTGTTTTTCCTGCATTCTGTCTTCTTTCTTCTGTCTTCTGTCCTCCATTTTTCTGATTTCCCGCGTAGCTTCATACCCGTCCATCTCCGGCATCTGACAGTCCATCAAAACTATATCGTAAGGGATCGTTTCCAGAACCTTGACCGCTTCCAGGCCGTTGGCAACAGTATCAGCACTGTATCCATATTTTTTCAAAATGTTCAGTGCCACCTTCTGGTTAATAATATTGTCCTCAGCTAAAAGAATGCGAACCCTGCGCTTTTGATCCTCGGAAAGGGAATGGCGCTTGACAATTTTCACAGGCCGTTCCTTTGCCGTTTCTTTTTGCATACCGGTAACCATGGCAAGGCAGTCATAGAGCTTGGACTGTTTGATCGGCTTGATCATATAGGCGGCAAAACCAATTTCTTCTAACCGTTTGGCATCACCCCGCTGACCCATTGAGCTCATCATGACCATTATGATGTTCTTCAGATCAGGATCTTGCTTGATTTTTTGTCCCAAAGTTTCCCCATTTATTCCCGGCATCTGCATATCAATGATCGCTATCTCATACGGATCTTTACTATCCACTGCAAGGCGAAGCTCTTCTAAGGCCTGCATTCCGCTTGAAGTCTCACCATATAGACATCCCCACGATTTCAACTGCTCTCGTAAAATGTACCGATTGGTCGCATTATCATCCACTATCAGGATACGTTTCCCCTTAATATCCCGGGGGACAGAAATCTTTTCTTCCCGGTCTTCAGGCTGTTTTTCAAGAATTGCTGTAAACCAGAACTCGGAGCCCTTACCCTCCTCACTTTTCACTCCAATCTGACCGCCCATCATTTCCGCAAGCTGTTTTGATATGGTCAACCCCAGGCCGGTTCCACCGTATTTGCGTGTTGTTGAGCCGTCTGCCTGGGAAAAAGCCTTGAAGAGCCGGCCCATACGATCCTGCGGGATACCTATCCCTGTGTCGGTAACGCTAAAACGAATAGTGGCATGGGTTGTATTTTCGTCCTCGAGCGTAGCCTTAACAACCACTTCGCCTTTTTCTGTAAACTTGGTCGCATTACCCACAAGATTGATCAGTATCTGGCGAAGACGACCAGGATCTCCGCATAAAAGTGATGGGACCTCAGGGTGAACCATGGCCACATACTCCAGGCCCTTTTCATGGGCCTTCATGGCTACGAGATCGGTCACTTCGTCCATCGCTGTTCTTAAATCAAAATCGATATTTTCAAGGTCGAATTTGCCAGCCTCGATTTTAGAATAATCGAGAATGTCATTGATTATGTCCAACAATGAATCTCCGCTGTTTCGAATGGTTTCCGCGAACTCTCGTTGTTCGGCACTTAATTCGGTATCTAAAAGAAAGCCTGTCATACCGATCACGCCATTCATGGGCGTGCGGATCTCGTGGCTCATGTTTGCTAAAAACTCGCTTTTGGCGATGCTGGACATCTCGGCCTGAACAGCCATCTCGTTGGCCCGGGCGATGGCCTCCTCAAGCTGGCGGTTGCTTTCCTGCAGATTAGCTTCCGCCAGCTTGCGGTCGGTAATGTTAAACAATACTCCATTTATGACCTCAATCTCTCCTGTTTCGTTTAAAGTTATATAGCCTCTGTCTTGTATCCAGATGATATCTCCCTGTATTGTTTTTATTCTATATTCTCTTATAAAAGACTTATCCGTTTTCAAGGCGAGGCTAAAACTTTCTCTTGCATCTTCAAGATCTTGAGCAATAATAAGATCTGACCATTTTTTCTTTTTTGAGCAAAATTCCTCCTGGCGATAACCGGTCAATTGTTCCACCTTATTATCAATGTAATCAACCGACCAGTCTTTAGTGCCCTGGTATACGACACTCGGGAGATTCTTTACCAGCATTCTGTATTTTTCTTCATTTTTCTGCGCAGTGACAACCGCTTCATGAAACGATTTTTTGGTTGCCCTGATGCTCCGGTTGAGCTTAAGAATGAGAATTAAGGCCGCCGCCATGATCACAATCAAAAATACCAGCGCCAGAATCCAGTTTCGATAATTTCTGAAAACATCGACCAGTGTTATCTTCCCCAGATCCTTGTATGGCCCGATTTTCAGCTCTTTTAAACATTCATGCACCGATTGATAGTTCAAAGGAATGGACCAGCCATCACACCTTGCGTCTCTGGCGGCCGGCGAGTTGCCGGGCATATTGAGCAATGCGACCGTAACCTGTTTGGCTAATTCATCGGACGTATGTTTGACTTTTGCCATGGGCCATTCCGGATACGCACGGGTTGAGTGAAGAAAAGGCAAATGCACCTTTTCACCGCCATGTTCGTGTAACACATGAAAATTTTGAATATTGATTTTTCCTTCGGCCTGCATCCTCTCCAAGGTATCGGTTCTTATGGCGCCGGCATCTATATTACCATCTCTGACCGCATAGACCACAGCATCCTGGGTACCGCCAAATTTTAGCGCCTTAAAGTCGCGATAAGGATCAATCCCCTTTGCTTTCATCTCCCTCCAGGCCATTTGCCATCCCCCGAAAGAGTTTTCACTGACAGCCATGAAAGTGTTACCCTTAAGATCTCTTATATTCCGAATTTTGTGATCCGACCGGCAGAAAATCACTCCGCCATAGTGTGGGGCCTTGCTTAATCGGCTGTTTTTCAAAGTTGCAATCCTGTTTGCACCATACAGGTATTCCAATTCAACATAGATAGAAGGATTGGCTAAAACAAAATCAACTTTCCCTTTTTCAACAGCCGAATGAATTTTATCGTAACCCAGCGGTGCAATTACAAAGTGCCTGTTCGGGATGCTGTTCGATAGATACTCTGCAGTAGCCATCCAATTTAAAAGACAACGTTCAGGCCCTCTTTTTGCCAGCACACCGATTTTCACAAGATTATCATCTGCCAGGGATTCACAAGATTATCATCTGCCAGGGAAACGCCTGGAGCCGCAAAATAAAAGAAAAGAGCCCCCAGAATTACGATTATCCATACTCGATTAATAATTTTAAGCATTTTCATCTGTCCTTTGCTTGCCTGCCCCGCCTGCCCCGTAGGTCCGGAAGATCGTACTGGGGTGAAATTCACGTAGTGACAGCGCAGTGCATTTCACCGGCGTCATTAGTCATTGGACATTGGTTACTGTTCTCTTCGCCCCGCCCGCCATTACAAGGCACGAGCGGGCAGGTCACAATTGGAATGTTGGAATAATGGGTTTTGGGATGCTGGTGCAATGGTTTATTGGGAGGGGGACTTCCTTTAAAAAACATCATTCCAATATTCCAACATTCCATCATTCCATGTATAGCCATGTATAGGGCAAAAACTCAATTTTCCTAAAACCCCTTTAACTTAAATCTGGTAGGAGGTAGCCTTCGCGGCTACCCCCTCCCTACAGAACGGCTCGTACCGGCCAGGTAAGCCGCTCCTCGATCAGCGACTGAATGTTAATTCAAGAGTTTTCACTT
>JAFDHQ010000058.1 GCA_019308685.1 Deltaproteobacteria bacterium | reverse complement strand
CCAGAGTAAAATATCCCGGAACAGAAATGCGACTGATCTTCGAACTCGGGGGATATACCGCCTCCAATTATGCTGAGGGTGTCAGATAATTTTCCCAGAGGTGCAGTGTCCTGAATATATACAAAAATTCAGGTCTAATGATCCAGAAATTGGTTATAATCAATGGCCAAAAATGAAAGAATAAAAAGCACAGCCAGTCGCTCCACCTGAGCCCGGAGGCCTTGCGGCCTCCGGGCCAGGTGAGCTTAGCTAAAAATAGCTGGTTTGGTATCATGATGAAGGTAAGAGTGCGACGTATGGGAAAACCTGGCAAAAAACGAAAAAGAGAGGTTGCCTTTCAGGACGGCACCATAGCCACTGAATCAGGACTTCCGCTACCTGTTGTTCACTACCCAGGATTTTATGGCGCGTTTTTTGGTTTCAGTGAGGAACCCAACACCGAAATTTACTTCTGTTCTTGCGCGAAGCTGGCAATAGAGCACTATATTCGTTTTCGTTTAGAGGACGAAGAATCTCGCAACAGCGATCCTGAAAGAAATTTTATTTTGTCAAAATCCAAGTTTCCTCAAAGGCTTGTTCGTGATTTCATTGAAGCATGCAAGCCGAAAGATGCCAGCATAATCAATAGACTGAGGTTCAGAAATGATCTATGTCACGAGTGCAATAAATTAACGCCATTATATGGCTACTGCGTACCGATGTACGGCGGAGCATTCGAGCAAAACTACGGTTGGTATATCAACAAGCAGTCCTTCGAATACGGTGTGATGCCAGTGAGCTTTAAGATTTTAGGCGACGTGTGTCCTGACGAGGTGTTTAGTGCCAATGATCTTGATAAACAAGTATTTATAGACACATATAGCAAGCTGCGTGAACATGAACTGATTCTTCTAAAAGCAAGAGACAGCGATTTTCAGAAGAAGACTCGTAAAATACGAAATATCATCGAAAATGAGGTCAGAGTCAAGTTTGGCTTCAAGAAGGTGGGTGAGGCGTGGGCCAATGAAACGTTACTGTTCCAGATGATTTCCGAGATTCTTCCTGACGAGGAGTTGATTCGGCACTATAGGCCCGGATTTCTAGACAATCTGGAACTTGATATTTTCATTCCAAGCTTAAATATTGGCATAGAGTACCAAGGGCTTCAGCACTTCGAGCCTATTCAACATTGGGGCGGCGAAACCGCATTGGAAAGAACTAAAGAAAGAGATAGCAGAAAAAAGGCTCTCTGTCGAAAAAATGGAATAGATCTGATTTATTTTTATTACACGGAGGAGCTTAGCAGTACGTTGGTCAAAGAGAAGCTTTGTATCCATAGCTAACAACACGCTGGATGGGGACTGCGCTATTGCGGCGGTTTTTTGAAATATCCTTAGAAAGCAAAAAGCTGTGTCTTTAATCACATTTTTCGTAAGAAACCGCCCGGCCCCTCAGATCAGCGTTAGAATTTGAGATATGAATATGGAAGATCTTACGGTCGAAGAAATTTGCAGAAGAATCAATATTCAGACAAACCTCAACGAGTTACAATCAAAAAATAAAAAGAAAAGAAATTCTGCATTAACCACACTTGCCACAATAACACAATTGACCAAAAGAAGAGATGCTCTTTATGCCCTATGTGGATATTATTTTTTAGAAATTGAGCACATTGATGACATTGAGTTATTCTTCGATGCGATCAGGAATTTGGATTCCATAGAATTGTTGAAATTAATTTTAAAAGATATATCGGAAGACAGAAATATATTTAGGCGTAGAGTTTTCATAGATGATTTTTTGCGAAAATTGTCAACATCTGTTATCAAAGCTGATGAAAAAGATAGAAATGAAATAATTCTATTAATAGAGAATTCCGTTTGGGGAGAAAAATTAAAGAGAAAATTTCTTTACCATCTGGATATAGAAAAATTCTAACATCGCACTGGAGAGGGACCGGGAAAAGCCGCGCCATTTTTGAAATGCATTCGCAAATCACACTTTTTAGCTCTTTCATAGGCTTTCGGTTATCGTTTCCCGGCCCCTCAGCTTGGTTCGCAGAGAAAAAACTTGACATTGCCGTATATGAAAGACTATATTATACGTCATGAATACGAAATTGACATTACGAATGGACGATGCCGTTATACGAAAGGCCAAAATGGAGGCAAAACGCCGGGGCAAATCCGTATCACGTATGGTAGCTGAATTCATCGAGTCGATTGGTACGCGGCCGGATTCGGAAAAGGTTCTACCACCAACGACTGCGTCACTCGTCGGGATTTTGAAAGGGAAAGAGATCTCGGAAGATGATTACAAGGTGCACCTCAGGGAGAAGTACCTTTGAGAGTGATTGTTGATACCAATGTCGTGCTTGATGTTCTGCTTGATCGTGAACCTTTTGTAAAAGCTGCCGTGGATGTGTTTTGTCTTGTTGAAGAGTCTCGCATTGACGCTTTTCTTTGTGCTACGACCATTACAACGATAGACTACCTGCTTACCCAGTCCCTTCCGGCGTCAAAAGCGCGGGATACTCTCCGTAGACTTATCAGCCTATTTGAAATTACCACCGTGAACAGACCGGTGATCGAACGTGCGATTGGGAGCAAAATCCGCGATTTCGAGGACGCGGTGTTGGTCGAGTCCGGCCAAATGGCCGGGGTTGATTCTGTTGTCACCAGAAATACGAAAGACTTTGCAGGGTCTGTCCTGAAAGTCTTCGATCCCAACGAGTTCCTATCTCAAATAAATGGATAATAACTGCGAACCAGCGCGAAATGACATGAGTTGTTGCCTGACGCAAAGCGGTGGCCATCAACTCAATATCTTAAAGCAAAAGATGTCAAACCCTTGAGATAAAAAACAGCTATTAGAAAATCATCCTGGGCGAGAATGGGCACTTATTAACCTCATCTCGCGCACATTATACGGAATAGGAAAAAAGAAAGTGCCATGTATATTACTCTATGTGTGGTTAAAAACCAGTGTATAACAATGCCTTCCATCTCCTATCGTCACGGTAGGCATGGCGGAGGCTCATCGGATTAACCGTCTATATTTGAGGGGGCAGGACACATGAAAATTTCAAGATTTTCACTTGCAATGTTATTTATAGGCCTTTTTCCAGCTATGGTGTATGCGGGTGGAATTTACTATATTGATAAGGATGATCGTGGAATCTACATCTCAATAGACAAAGAGGGTGAATATTATATCGACCCCAATGATTTTGATATATCTATCCCGCCGGGTATGAATGGGAAGTATGATTTTCGGCAAGATGAAAGCGGAACCTATATCCATACTGACAAAATTGGAGACATTTATATCAAGTCCAAAGATCTTGAAAAATCAAGAAAAGAAGCTCGGGAGAAAGAAGAAATCAAAGCCTGGGGGGTCCCACGAAACATGGATAATTCTTTGTCTGAAACCAAACAAAGTTTTCAAAGAAACATGGAAAAAATAGAAATCGGGGATAAGAAAAGAGATGTTATCCGTAAAATGGGATACCCTGATTTAACAGAAATAGTGAATCAGCCACAGATCGATGTATTTGCACCGGGTGGTGTAATCGTTGGCATTAATCCCACCATGGAAGAGTGGACATATTTTGGGCCGGATATTACAGCAGTTGTTATTTTTCAAGACGGGATAGTCATAGAAAAACCCTGACACCTTTTCGTTGGACTGATGCAAAAAAACGCAAGCGTTCAAAGATTCATCCGCACTCCGAACCCCTAATCGGATACAGTAACCAGATACAAAAAATAAAGGTTTCATGATTGATGCTAAATACAAGGCAGCAATTCGGTAAAGAAAGTGAGTCCATTGCCGTCAGGCACCTTAAAAAGAACGGATACAAGATTCTGGAGCAGAACTACCGTAACAAGCTGGGCGAGATCGACATTATTGCAAAAGAAAAGGATACCCTTGTCTTTATCGAGGTCAAAGCAAGAAAAAGCGGTCATTTCGGGAATCCCAAATGGGCTGTAACCCCTAAAAAACAGCGCAAAATTTCCATGGTGGCACTCTACTATTTAAAAGCCTCAAAACAGAATAATGTCAAAGCGCGATTTGACGTGGTCAGCATACTTTCTACAGAAAAGAATGCGGATATAGAAATCGTTAAAAATGCCTTCCAACTCGCCTACACGTGAACCGGAAGGTAACTACTAAGTGAAAAGCCTGGCCAAGAGGACCATGCTTTGATTATCCCCAAAGGGGATTTGCTTTGTTCAAAGTTCAGAAATCACAAATATCAAAAATCACAAATATCAAACAATTTCCAATGACCAAAATTCGAAATTCCAAACAATGTTTCATCCTGAAAGGTTTTGGTCATTGAATATTGGAATTTGAGATTTCTTTGTAATTTGGTGCTTGGAATTTGTGATTTTATACACAAAACTCCAAGGCAGAGCCATATATCTCTGACCTATCCCAAAAAATCAGGTTTTCAATGTAAAAACAAATGATGGAGCTAATATAATCAACGAATACCTCAGAACTTATTAAGAACTTGTACTGTAAGTGTTAATCTGTTTAGATTATGACACAAAATTCATTTTTCCGGAGTAAAGAGGATTTTATTTTGCCGTCACACCCCAGCAATACACCCGGCATACTTTACGTTGTTGCCACGCCCATAGGGAATAGAGACGATATCACCCTAAGAGCTCTAAATACCCTCGGGCATGTCGATCTTGTGGCCGCAGAAGATACAAGACATACCGGCAGGCTCCTGGCACATCACCATATCAAATGTCGTATGACCTCTTTTCATGAACATAATGAAAATGAACGTACGCCGGATCTTATTAACAGGCTCAAAGCCGGATCATCGGTGGCCCTGGTATCAAATGCAGGCACCCCATCCGTATCCGATCCCGGCTACAGGTTGGTAAAAGAGGCGGTCATTAACCATATAAGAGTCATCCCTATTCCCGGTGTGTCGGCAGTCATTGCCGCTCTCAGTGTTTCGGGACTGCCAACCGATTCCTTTGTTTTCATAGGCTTTCCCGCCAAAAAGAAAGCAAAGCGGCTCAAGCAACTTAAAGATCTTTCCGGTGAAACCAAAACCATGGTATTTTATGAATCGCCAAAGCGCATTTTGACATTTTTAAAGGAGATCATATCTATTATGGGGGACAGGTACGGTGTCCTGTCCAGGGAAATGACCAAGTTACACGAAGAATTCATTAGAGGATTATTATCTGAAATTCTTTCCAGCTTGAATGCACGGCCGTCAATAAAAGGTGAATGCACGCTTCTCGTAACCGGATGTCAAGAAAATAAAGAAATTTCTATTAAGACCGTTAGAACCGAAATACTTAAGGCACTGGAGAAAAAAGAAAGCAAACTATCCGAACTTTCCAAAATCATCGCTAAAAATTACGGCCTTCCGAAAAATAAGGTATATGATGAGGCATTGAGACTGAAGCGCAAGATGCAAAGGGAAAAGCACAATACGAATTAATATGGAAATCATTCCGAACCCCATACCCTATACCCCATACCCGATTATCTATCCGGTAATTCTTGCTGCCCCTGATAAAATACAACAACTGACCGGCAGGAAAAAGGTTTCTTTCTTAAGCAAACATGCCAGAAAAGCCCTTGAAATATCCGCCAAAAAGAGCCACGTTCAATTAGGCAACCTAAAAAAAGATGAAAAAGGAGTTCCGTTGCCTTTTAACGGGAATTACTGGTCTCTTACCCACAAGTCCAAATATGTGGCGGCCGTGATTGCTTCAACTCCCATCGGTATTGATATCGAAAAGATTCGGCCCTGTTCAAAGGCTCTTTTCAGAAAAACCGCCCATGACCGTGAATGGGAACTTTCAGACACAGATTCATTTATCCTTTTTTTTCGATACTGGACGTCAAAGGAATCGGTATTAAAAGCTTCAGGAACCGGTATCAGGGATCTTTCAAAATGCCGTATTGTAGGGATAATCGACAATAATCATCTGATAATAGACTACCGGAACCAGAAGTGGCTCATAGAACATTTTTATTTCGATGAACATATCGTATCTATTGTCAAGAACGATTTTCATGTTGAATGGACAAATCAAATGAGAACTTAGAGGAGATAACAAGGATGGATATAACGTTTTACGGCGCTGCTCGGGAAGTTACCGGTTCTATGCACCTGGTCGCCACTAAAAATGACCGCATACTGCTGGACTGCGGAATGTTTCAGGGTCGTCGCAAAGAAACCGAAGAAAAAAACAGGCGACTGCCCTTTGATCCACAACACATCACCAGTCTTATCCTTTCGCATGCTCACATCGATCATTCCGGACGGATCCCATTACTGACGAAAAACAATTTTGTCGGACGAATTGTCTGTACCCGTGCAACGAAGGATGCATGCGAATACCTCCTGATGGATTCAGCTCACATCCAGGAATCAGATGCAAATTACCTCAATTATAAAACCTTGAGGTCCGTTTTATCTAAAAAGAAAATGTCGCATGGCAAAAAAATAAACTCGAAAAGAGAATTAAACCATATCAAAAAGATTTTAAAAAAAGACGGTCATCAACTCAACACAGAAAAAATCAACGAACTCATCCAAGAACATCACATGGACGCAGTCCATCCGATTTATTCCACCGAAGATGCAAAGCACGCCCTCACTTTTTTTGAAGGTCAGCCTTATCGCAGCCCGACAGTCGTTGGAAGAGACGCAACCTGCACGTTTTACGAAGCAGGTCATATTTTAGGATCCGCCATATCCATAATCAAAATCATTGAAAACGGTCGTTTACGCACGATCTGTTTTACGGGCGATATCGGTCGATTTAACAAACCGATTATAGAAGATCCGGCCCTTGGTTTCGAAGAGACCGACCGGAACATCGACCTGATGATTATGGAAAGTACCTACGGAAACCGTTTTCACGAACCGTTGCAAGATCTGAGACCCAAGTTAAAAAAGGTTCTTACGGATACCGTTGAACGGGGAGGAACGGTTATTATACCTGCATTTGCATACGGTCGTACTCAGGAACTTTTATACATGCTGCACGAACTGTATAATGACAATGAAGTCCGGCAGGTACCAATATTCGTGGACAGCCCTCTGGCAACCAATATTACCCGTGTCTTTGGAGAGCATCCTGAAGTTTATGACCGAGAAACTCATGAAACTTTTCTTGCAAAGGGTAAGAATCCGTTTTTCTTTGAAAAGGTTCGTTTTGTGGGTTCGGTCGAAGAATCCATGGCGTTAAACCGGGATCAGACACCGCATATCGTCATCGCAGCCTCAGGGATGTGTGAAGCCGGGCGGGTTCTGCATCATTTGCGCTATAAAATCCATAACCCGCGAAATACGATCCTTATTGTCGGCTATATGGCTCAAAATACCCTGGGACGTCGTATTATTGAACATGCCGCGAACTATGAAAAATACGGCCGTACTGGGTCCCCACCCCTGCTGAAATTTTTAAACAAAGAGTATCCGTTGAAAGCACACGTAGTGAAATTGGGCGGTTTCAGTGCCCATGGAGACAGAAATGAGATGTTCCGTTTTCTAAAGGAATCTAATTTGCAAATCAATAAGATTGCCGTGGTTCATGGTGAAGAAGATCAATCCCTATCATTTGCAAAATTTTTAAACCACCAAGGCTTTTCGGCAATGGTTCCCAAATCTGGAGATACGGTTCATATTGAATGATATAGATAATGATCAACCATACACCCCAAAATCAGGAACTCTCCTTATTAGCCGCAATTTTTACCGTATGCTTGTGTGTCCTTTTCGGGGCCAATGCCGTCGCTATTAAAATCAGTCTTTCCGGACTGGGGGTGTTCACCACCGCAGGGCTCCGTTTCAGTATGGCTTCGGCGACAATTTTTCTTTGGGCTCGAATTACCGGAAGATCCTTTAAAATTAAGAGCGGTCAGCTTCGTCAGCTACTGATTATCTCAATGGTGTTTACCGTGCAACTATCATTGTTTTATCTGGGCCTAAGCAAAACCAATGCTTCCCGGGGAACCTTGATGGTTAATTTACAGCCCTTTTTTACACTTTTTCTGGCACATTATTTCATTCCCGGAGACCGGATGACCCAACGAAAAACCTGGGGTATCATGCTTGGATTTGCCGGTGTGATTTTTGTGTTTTTGGAAAAAAAGGGGATTGCAGCCGATTTTAAGGTCGGCGATTTAATAATCATTACTGCAGCTATTCTCTGGTCCTGCAGCGCAGTCTATACCAAAAGGATTATTCACGCCTTTAAACCGTTTCATATGGTCCTTTATCCCATGATATTTTCGGCGCCTTTGTTTTTTTTTGAAGGATTTGTTTGGGACGAAGCCATGATCGCCCATGTTGACGCAAAAGTTCTGTGCGCTCTATTGTACCAGGGCCTTGTTACGGCTTCTTTTTGTTTTGTCGCATGGCTTACCTTGCTGCAAAAATACGGTGCCGTTGCATTGCATTCTTTTATTTTCTTTATGCCAATTTCAGGAGTTTTGTTGGGAGGACTGATCTTGGGGGAACCGATCACGATAAATATTCTTATCGCCCTGTTGTTGATCGTGTCAGGCATTCTGTTGGTTAACTTCAGGCAGAAAAGACAGATACCGCCGTTTCCTATCGGAAGAAATGTTTAAACAAAAGATTGTCTGAATACGATAATTTATTGAGAGGTTATTTAAATCGAGTTTTATATGGTGATAATAAAAAATATTCGAAAAAAACTACAACGGCTCGGAAGTGAAGAAAACGCTAATGTTTTACAGAGATTTTTTAAAACCGGTCCCGGTGAATATGGTGAAGGGGATGTTTTTCTAGGGGTCAGAGTTCCGGATTTAAGAAAGTTGGTCAAAGAATATCAGGACATAACCCTAAAGGAAGTCATGCAATTCCTCAGGTCCTCAATTCATGAGGAGCGGATGTTTGCACTCTTGATCCTTGTCAGCAAATATTCAAAGGGGAATGAGACGGTAAAAAAGAGAATTTATGAGCTGTATTTACAACATACGAAATTTATAAATAGCTGGGATCTTGTTGACGGATCGGCACAACATATTGTCGGCGCCTTTTTAATGGATAAAAGCAAAGAACCTCTTTACCGTCTTGCAAAATCTAACAGTTTGTGGGAACGGAGAATTGCAATATTGTCGACATTCTATTTTATTAAGCATCATAACTTCTCAGAGACAATTAAAATTTCAAAAATTTTGCTGACGGATGAACAAGATTTGATTCATAAAGCCGTCGGATGGATGCTGCGGGAAATCGGCAAGCGTGATATCACCGCTGAAGAAATATTCTTGAAGAAATATTATAAAAGCATGCCTCGCACCATGTTGCGGTATGCTATTGAAAAATTTCCGAAGTCAAAAAGAAAAAAATATTTACGGGGAGATTATTCATGTGATTGAGAAAATAGGTTGATCGTCTATTGATAAGGAGGTATAATCAAATCAGTTCACAAAAGGATGCGTTGTTATCCGTTTTTTCTCTCCGTTATTTTGTATAGGAAGGTTAAAATATTTCATAAGTAAAAGGAGATGATACCATGCCCACATACGAATTTATTTGTGAAAAATGTAAAAAGCCTTTTGCCTTGATCATGAAAATTTCAGAATATGAGAAGAAAAAATTCCAATGTCCGAAATGTAAAAGCAGTAAAGTTAAACAGCAGATTACTTCCTTCCAAACCATAACTTCCAGCAAGAGTTAAGGTCTCGTTGAAAAGATCATTAACTCCATCCTAAATTGAGCGTTTGTCGAGGCTTGCATGCCTATGGCGTGGTTGCCGCAGTTAAGCAAATTGAGCATAGCGAAATCCCGCTCTGCGGGAGAAGATTTTGTTCCGCTGTCAACTTACCCTTCAAAATTTGGAACGCTCAGTTTAGTCAATCTATGTTTTAGGTATGTAAAGCGTTTTTTTGTTTTATCGTTATTTATTCCTATGGCCAGGGCGTTCCGGGTTCCGACGACTACCACCAGATTGCGGCCTCTGGTTATGGCTGTATAAATCAAGTTGCGCTGGAGCAAGATATAATGCTGGGTAAGAATGGGAATTACCACGGCCGGATATTCCGAGCCCTGTGATTTGTGCACCGAAACCGCGTAGGCCAGGACGATTTCATCAAGGTCGGAAAACTCGTAGGCAACATCCCTGCCGTCATAAGTGACGATCACTTGGTATCCCTCGGGTTGGATACCGGTAATTCTTCCGATGTCACCGTTGAAAACCTCCTTGTCATAATTATTTCTGATCTGCATGACTTTATCGTTGACTCGAAAGTTCCGATTTCCCCGTACGATGCCGTCTTGAACCGGATTGAGTGTTTTCTGCAATTCCATATTGAGGTTTACAGCTCCTACCACTCCCTTGTGCATGGGCGTTAAAACTTGAATATCGTCGACCGGATCAAAACCGAACCGTCGGGGAATACGGGTCTTTGTCAACTCGAGTATAATTTCAAGAACCTTTTGAGGGTCTTCCTGCCGGATAAAATAAAAATCGTTGTTGGGGATCTCGTTTTCAAAAGACGGCACAATACCGTTATTGATTTTATGAGCATTGACAATAATCCGGCTCGCTTTGGCCTGGCGAAAAATCTCGTTGAGTTCCACCACCGGCACCGCACCGGATGTAATCATATCATTGAGAACATTTCCAGCGCCCACTGATGGCAGCTGATTTACGTCTCCCACAAGAATAGCCGTCGCAGAAGACGGAACGGCCTTTAACAGGTGGTGCATTAAAATAGTATCTATCATGGAAGCCTCATCCAGTATAAGAAGGTCGCAATTAAGGGGTTTGTCTTGGTTTTTTTGAAATCCTCCCTTAATAAAACTGAACTCCAGCAGGCGGTGAATGGTTTTGGCCTCATGACCCGTTGTTTCACTCATGCGTTTTGCAGCTCTGCCCGTGGGCGCAGCCAGCAGTGTTTTTACGTTAAGCCTGGAAAAGATTTTTAACACCGCATTGATAATTGTCGTTTTACCGGTGCCCGGTCCGCCGGTAATGATCATGACCTTGTTTGTTAGAGCGGAATGTATTGCCTTGACCTGTTTTTCTGCCAGGGTAATATTTAATTGCCTTTGGACCCAATCTATCGCCCGTTCTGATGCGACAGGGCGGACAGATTTAGGCGCTGTTAAGAGTATCTTCAACCGGTCGGAGATGCTGGTTTCGCATAAATGAAACTTGGCCAGGTATACGGCTTTGTTGTTTTCTTTAAATTCTTCAGTACTTTTGTTTATATCTTCAACAATTATCTTCCGTTCAACGGCAATATTACCGAGAGCCTCCACAACCACATTTCTTCCAACACCAAGGATTTCTTGACTTTTTTTTATAAGAGGTTCATATGGGTAAAAGACGTGGCCCTCATCTGAGAGTTGATTGAGGACATAGAGAATGCCTGCTTCAACTCTCAAGTGCGACTCTTCAGGGAATCCGAGTTTTGCGGCGATACGGTAAATCCTATTCCGAAAATATCCGTTGCAAGACGATAGGGGTTGTCTGTCACCACCGCAATGGATCGATTCCCATATTGTTTGAATATTTTCGTGGCATAGCCGGAACTGATTTCATGAGATTGAAGAAACAGCATGACATCACGAATCTCTTTTTGCTCATCCCATGCCTTTTGTATCATGGCGATACGTTTTTTGCCGATACCGTTGACCCGGGAAAGCTTTTCGATTTCATTCTCAATGACATCAAGTGTTTGTTCTCCAAATTGTTTAACGATTCGGCCGGCCATAACGGGTCCAAGTCCTTTGATGAGTCCGGAACCCAAATACTTTCTTATTCCATAAACGGTTGCCGGAACCGTGGTCTTGGATTCCACAACCTTGAATTGCTCGCCAAATTTGGGATGATTCACCCACTCGCCACGCATGTTGAGGATTTCGCCGGGAGCCGGTGACATCAGGTGTCCCACAACGGTTACAAGATCCTTTTGCCCGTAAACTTTTACTCTGGCAATGGTGAAACCGGTCTCGTCGTTCGTGTATGTAATTCTTTCAATCTGTCCGGAAAGGTCCGTAAGCATGATCTTGCCCCTATACCCAGTCCGGTAAGCGTATGTCTTGTTTTAAGGCACTGCTGGGAATAAAACATTTTATATCAATAACCGGGGACCCGCCAAATGCATCGATCTTGTCGATGTGAATCGTATTCCCCTGTATCGATAATATCTTACATATGGATATGCCAATCAGGTTGGGCCGTAACGGGGAATGGGTCGCAAACACCCCTGTTAGAGGGTTTTTCTTATTTCGCCTCGGATGGATCTGCATGACTTTCCTTTTTTCAGGGGCATCATTTTCATGAAACCAGTAACATACGGTTATATGAGAAAACCCATCTAAACCCAAAAGCGCCTCAGTGTATTTTTCATAGACCTCAATCCATACATTTTTATCCTGTTTTTTTATAACGCCTACAGGAATAATATAAAAACGATCTTTCATCTATAGTCTCCTTTCAACGGGGAATACAAACCAGTCATGAATGGGTTTACAATACCTTATCAGTTGGTTAGGTAAAAAGTCAAAAAGTGACGGTGAGACATAATAGAGTAAAATGTAATGAATTTTATTTTTTAACGGTGCTTTTCAATAAATTTTGGAGACGAGCTGATCCATCAAGACTTTATGAGAAAATATTATTTAACATTTTAACTAACTGATAATATTAGTATATCAACTCGATTAAAATCGATTTGTTTTAAAGAACCAAACGATTACGACCTTTTCACGATTTCGTTATTTTAGCCGGCCATATTAATACAAATTCCAAAATTGATCAATATATTGTATTTTTTATTGACATATACCGCAACATATTGCATAAATTAACCGTTATGGTCATTCGTTAATATACTTGGCGGCAACCAACCCTTCGAGACCTTTGAAAAACGCTCAGTTTTGTTCAATGCCAAGGAAGGCGAAAATTTTAACCGCAGGAATACATTGAGTATTTTGAGGATTAACCCGCCAAAGTTCGGTGGCGGGTTAAAATTTGAGCCTGACGCCGGAATTGGGCAAAAGAGGGCGTTTTGCAAAGGTCTCTCATCGATAATTGCGGCATAATATTCTTATTTAAACATTTAAAAAAGGATAAGCATATGAATCGAAGGAATTTTTTGCTAAAAAGTGTCGGTTTTTTAATCGGAAGTTATTTTGGGCTGAATAGTTTTTCAAAAGCGTTTGCCAAAGAAAAGCATCGAAATCACACGGCCGGTCAGCCTCGCATTGCACTGATTATTGATGATATTGGATTCAGCCTTTCCCATGCAAGACAATTCCTTAACCTGGGTGTTCCCATTACCTTTGCCATCTTGCCGCGGCTGGTATATTCTTATGACCTGGCCCTTGAAATTCATGATAACGGACATGAAATCTTGCTTCACCAACCCATGGAGCCGTACAACATTGATTGTTTTGACCCGGGACCCGGGGCACTCTATGTCGGCGATGGGCCCGACAGGATCGAGAGTATCATAGAAGAGAATATTGCCGACGTACCTTATGCCGTTGGAGTAAACAACCATATGGGGTCACGATTTACAGAGGCATATCAAGAAATTAGACAAGTTCTCGAAAATGTAAAGAAAAGAGATCTTTTTTTTGTTGACAGCTTTACGTCAAGCCATTCTATGGGCTATCGAACCGCAAAAAAGCTTCAAATGCCCGCTACGGGCAGAAATATCTTTCTGGATAATCTTCATGATGAATCCTCCATTTATGTTCAGCTCGACAAGCTAAAAAGACATTCAAAAAAATACGGGCATGCGGTGGGAATCGGACATCCGTTTCCTGAAACCGTTCATACGGTCGGTCGATTTGTAGAATATATCAAAGATTCCGACATTTCCCTGGTCCACGTGTCCGATGTTTTGTAATACCCATCCTGAACCAGCCAAAACCAAAAATATTTGCCACAGAGCTACAAAGGACAAATTTATTAATCTTTTTTGGCCTGCCCTGTTAAATATTAAATAACCCCAGTTGATTTTTGTTGAAAAATACCGTTGAATATCTATAGTAATTGTAATTATGTACCATTTAGTGCCCGAACGAAAACTATGATTTTTTGTTAAGATCAAGGAAGACGAAAATTTTAACCACAGTAATACAGGTAGTATTTCGAGGATTAAAATTTGAGTCTGACACAGATATTGGCGAAAAAGACAGTTTTCGTTCAGGCACTATTTAACAGGGTGAAACTTTGTGAATGGGTAGCGAAAATGAAACATTTTGCAAATTACACAAATTTTACAATAACCATAATAACATATGAAAAATTTAGAAAAGAGAGGATTATAAAATGAAATTTTTGATCGCTGAACAAAATATAGGAGACGATGCCACAAAAGAGCAGGCTGAAAAACTGATTGAACTTTTGAAAGAAAAGGGTTGGGATGTTGAATATGGCATTGGGAGAAACGTGGCAACCGACGTTTCCGAGTTCGGACAGGAGGACAAGATTCAGGAGGCCTTTGCAGATGATTTTATGCTCTGTATATCCCAGTTGGAAAAATAAAATGATATAAGAATTGCATGTGTTAATAAACGGGACAAGAAATACCGTTATTGCAGGAAAGAAAAGGCTTGTGAACTCATTGTTCAGCAAAGCCAAAGGGCTTATGTTTACTTCGAGTTTCGCTGTCCGTGACCAAGCTTTTGTGTTCGTCTTTAAAAGGGAAAAGACGGTATCACTGCACATGTTTTTTGTTTTCTATCCGGTTGATGTCATATTTCTTGACCGGACAAAAAAAGTAATTGAAATAAAAATGAACTTTAAGCCCTTTACCATTTACGTTCCAAAGAAGAAGACGCAGTATGTTATTGAATGTGCTGCCGGCGCTGTAAAAAAAAGCCGGACAAAAATCGGGGATCAAATCATATTATAAACACCCCTGTTACAATCGTTCACACTCCCTCTCCCCGGTTCCCGGGCGGTTTTTAACCCCCTTTGCCGTCTGTCTAAAAAAGACCAATGAAACTGCCTGTCTCATCAAAAAAACCTCCTGCAAATAGAAATAATTTTTTTGGCCCATATTTTTTTTTGAAATTCAATTATTTTTTACTCATATTGACTTGTAGTACCCCTTTTGGTATCGAAACGGATGTTAAAAAATTTCATTAAAGGGAAATGAAACTTATGGAAAAAACATTATCTATTATCAAGCCCGATGGTGTTGCCCGAGGACTGATCGGTGAAGTCATTAAACGATTGGAAAGCAACGGACTCAAGATCATTGCCATGAAAATGTTGAAAATGAACAAAGAGCAGGCAGAAAGTTTTTATGCCGTGCACAAAGAAAGACCGTTTTTTCAAAGTCTGACATATTTCATGACATCCGGGCCTATTGTGGTGATGGTTCTTAAGGGAGAAGATTCCATAGTTAAATACCGTGACATAATGGGTGCCACCGATTACAGGGAAGCGGCTGAAGGTACCATTCGGAGAGATTTTGCAACGGATATCGAAAAAAATATCGTGCACGGTTCAGACTCACCCAAGACCGCCGAGTTTGAAATCGGTTTCTTTTTCAATAGCTTTGAAGTTAACGGCTGATGTCCAAAATAATCAATCGTGACAACATCACCATCGTCTTACACCAGCCGCGACATCCTGAAAATATCGGGTCCGTTGCCCGTGCCATGTGCAATATGGGTTTCAGCCGGCTGGTGGTCATCGCCCCCCAAAACTTTGATCTGAATAAAATCATGGTATTGGCAACGCATGCCGCTTCAGATGTTGTTGATAAAATTAGCATTTACACAGGTCTTAAGGACGCACTTTCCCATTTTAATTATGTTGTGGGTACGACAGCGCGACTGGGGGGACAGCGTCAAGTCGTTAAACATCCTTCGAAACTGGCTCAAAAGCTGGTTCCCATTTCCGTTGAAAATCGTATCGCCATCCTCTTTGGACCGGAAGACAGGGGGCTTTCCAACGAGGACATCCGCTACTGCCATGCGCTTGTAAATATCCCCACGGCCGAATTTTCATCCCTGAATCTTGCCCAGGCGGTAATGATCATATGCTATGAAATTTTTATTGCCGGTCTTGAAAAAAATACGGAATCCATTCTTCGTCTTGCCAGCCGGCATGAACTTGACGGGATGTATGACCAACTCAAAGATATACTGGTCAGGATCAGCTATATCAATCCTGAAAATCCGGATTACTGGATCAACAATTTACGCCGTTTTTTTTCCAGGCTTCCGCTTCGTGCCAAAGAGGTCAGCATTATCCGTGGGATATGCAGGCAGATCGACTGGTATGGAAAGAAATGCTATAAAGACGGGTTGGAGATGAGGCAAAATCATGAAACGCAGGAGCATAAAGACTTTTGATAAGGGGCCTTGGAAATAAGATTCCCCAATAGGAGATCTATGAGATTAATCAGATTTGGCCAAAAGGGCAACGCAAGACCCGGGCTATGGAAAGACGGAAAAATCGTTGACTTAAGGGAATTTTTTCCTCAGATTCCGGATATAAGTGAAACATTTTTCACAGAGGGATGGCTTGATAAGGTTGCAGGGCTTAAGCATCCGGGCCGAAAAATCCAAACACGAATTGCAAGCCCGATTCATCGTCCGTCCAAGATCATTTGCCTTGGAAAAAATTATGCCGAACATGCCAAAGAAGGCGGCTTTGAAAATCCTGAAAAACCGCTGATATTCTGCAAAACACCCA
The DNA here is from genome assembly GCA_019308685.1 of Deltaproteobacteria bacterium. Lineage (GTDB taxonomy): Bacteria > Desulfobacterota > Desulfobacteria > Desulfobacterales > UBA11574 > S5133MH16. The sequence continues at coordinate 8,427 of JAFDHQ010000058.1, read as the reverse complement.
ATGCCTTGAGTGGACCTTATGATCCCATAATACTTCCCAGAAGCAGTGGCCGTGTGGACTGGGAGGTGGAACTTGCGGTCATCATCGGGAAACAAGGGAAAAGAATAAAAAAAACAGATGCATTCGAATACATTGCAGGATTTACCGTCATGAATGATGTGTCCGGACGGGAGGCTCAGTTTTCCGATTCCCAATGGTTCAGAGGGAAATCCTTTGACAGCTTTGCGCCGGCCGGTCCTTTTATTGTGACCCCTGATGAGATTGACGATGTAAATAACCTGAGACTGACCGCTGTGGTAGATGGCGAAATCATGCAGGACGGAAATACCCGGGATATGATTTTCAACATACCTGCCATAATAGAAAACATTAGCGAGGATATTACCCTTATTCCGGGCGACATCATTTCCACCGGAACGCCTGCCGGAGTGGGAATATTCAGAGATCCGCCGGTAGTTCTAAAGCCGGGCAACGTGGTCGAATGCCGCATCGAAAAAATCGGCGCCATTATCAATAAAGTTGTAAAAGAGTAAATTATACAGGGTAAACGAATTTCGGTGCAACGGTTTCAATATTTCGAATCCGCATATTCTACCCACCCCCCGCTCATTACCAGGGCACGGTCAAAGTCGGAAATTGAAAAAGATACTTCTAAATGGTGTTGGTTTGCGGTCATGATAAAAATATTTTTTTCAAGATTCGTTTCCAGATAGGTTTCTTTGCCGGCAAAGTCTCTGAATATACGGTCGATGGTTTTTGCGGGCAGCTCCACGGCCATCATGCCGCAATTAAACATGTTCTGTCTGAAAATTCTGGCAAAACTTTCTGCGATGACCAGGTTAATATTGTTCACTTCAAGTGCCCAGACGGCATGTTCTCTGGAAGACCCGCAACCGAAGTTTGTTCGGGTGATGATAACGTTCTTTTCTTGAATATCAATTCGGGGCATGAATCCGTCGATCTTGATATCTTCTAAAAGGTATGGTTGAAGGGCCTGCTTGGTAATTTCAGAAAGATATTTTGCCGGAATAATTTCGTCGGTGTTGATATCATTTCTATCAAGGAAGAGCACTTTTCCGCTGAAATTTTTCATGATATATCCTTCAATCTTGATAAACTCGTAAAAAGTCCGATTGAGACGGTTTCGTAAAAAGTTCAAATTCAAGGCGTGCAAATTTTGTAATCATGAGGCGTACTTATCGTACGTTGAATGATTGCAAAATGCAGCACAACGCAGAAGTTGGACTTTTTACGAAACCGTCAACCTTTGAAACGTCTGGAATTTGTTATATAACCCGCGATGGCTGTGGCTGCGGCTGTGGCAGGGCTTACCAGGTGCACCATCCCTCCTTTGCCCATGCGGCCGTTGAAATTTCTATTTGTTGTGGATGCACAGACTTCGCCTTGGGCCAATACGCCGTTACTCATGCCCAGGCAGGCGCCGCATGTGGGATTTGTCACACAGAATCCGGCGTCTAAAAATATTTTCAGAATCCCCTCCTCCATGGCCTGGCGGTAGATTTTCGGAGTTGCCGGAGAAACAATGCCCCGTACGGAATTGCTGATCGTTTGGCCGGAAAGCTCCCGGGCGGCAACCCTTAGATCTTCGATTCTTCCATTGGTACATGAGCCGATATAGACCTGGTCCACCTTTATGGTTTCCATCTCCGCGACCGGTTTTACCTGATCGGGTTTATATCCGAAGGTAACCAGAGGTTCCAGACGACTGACATCATGTTCAATCACCTGATCATACCGGGCATCAGAATCAGAAGAAAACCGGCTAAAGTCATCAAGAGCTGCTGTTTTATCCGGATATTCATTATTGATGAACTCCCATAAATATTCAACGGTTGTCATGTCAGGAAGGCAGATACCTGAGGTTGCCCCGGCTTCAACAGCCATATTGCAAAGTGTCATCCTAGATTCCATGGTCATGGCATCCACAACCGGTCCGGTAAATTCAAGGACCTTGTTGGTTGCACCGTTACCCCCCAGGCGGCCGATCACGGAAAGGATTACATCCTTGGCAAAAATACCTTCAGGCATCCGTCCGCTGATGTTTATTTTAATGGTTATAGGATAGTGAAAGGCGCAAACGCCTTTAAGAATTCCCACCTCAAGATCCGTGGTCCCGACTCCGGCGGCAAATGCGCCGAATGCCCCATGGGTACAGGTATGAGAATCACCCATGATCACCGTAAAACCCGGGCGAACAAATCCCTTTTCAGGAAAAAGCACATGGCAGATCCCGTTTCTGCCGATGTCAAAAAAATCAATAATATTGTGACGTCTGGCCCAATCTCTGAGAATTTTACCCTGTTCAGCAGTCTTTGAGTCTTTTGCCGGCGTAACGTGATCGATAACCGCTTTGATCTTCTCCGGGTCAAAAACACGGTCCTTGTTGCGGCTAACCAGATCATTGATTGCCATCGGTGTGGTAATCTCATGACAGAATACGGCATCCAGCCGGATGACATGAATATCTTCTGAAGGATTATCAACATGGTGGGCATCAAAAATTTTTTCGGCGATTGTTTTTCCCATTTATTCACCTTTGACGGCTTCGTAAAAAGTCCAATTTTTGCGTTGCGCTTCATTTCGTGTTCATTGCGGCGTACATAAGTACGCCTCATTCCACCAAATTCGCGACGCCTTTTTATCCCGATAGATTTATGCGGGGGAACGTGAATTTTTTACTTTGCCGTCCCAATTTTGACTTTTTACGAGTTCATCACCTTTTAATCTGTGTCTGTTTTCAGCACGGACAGAAATGCGGACTGGGGGATCATTACCTGACCCACCATCTTCATCCGTTTTTTTCCTTTTTTTTGTTTCTCGAGGAGTTTACGTTTTCGTGTTATATCACCGCCATAACATTTTGCGGTAACGTCCTTTCTAAAGGCAGAAACCGTCTTGCGGGCAATAATATTACCACCGATCGCTCCTTGTATGGCTATTTTAAACATCTGTCTCGGAATTTCATCACGCAGTTTTTCACATGCGCGCCTTGCCCGCTCAACCGCGCGGTCGCGATGAACCAGCTGGGAAAGTGCATCAACACGATCCCCATTGATCAGAATATCCACCTTAACAAGGTCGGTCTCTCTTTGTTCTATCAATTCATAGTCAAAAGATCCATACCCCTGAGTAATAGATTTAAGCTTGTCGTAGAAATCATAAACAACTTCGGCCAGGGGAAGTTCAAATATCATTTCCAGTCGATTATTGGTCAGATATTGATAGTTTTTATTAATCCCTCTTCGATCCAGGCAGAGCTTCATAACCGGCCCCATATACCGATCAGGTATAATGATGGAGGCACGGATAAACGGCTCTTTTGTGTAATCAATCTTTGTTGAATCCGGGTATAAGGCCGGGTTGTCGATAGTTAATATCGAGCCGTCATTCATGACAATCTCGTATCTGACCGAAGGCGCCGTGAGTATTAAAGAAAGACCGTATTCACGCTCAAGACGCTCTTGAACCACCTCAAGATGGAGTAACCCTAAAAAGCCGCAACGGAACCCAAAACCCAGAGCCACAGACGTATCTTTTTCATATATAAGGGAAGCATCGTTTAGTTTCAGTTTTTCCAGGCCGATAGCCAGATCCTCATAGCCGTCAGAGGCAATCGGGTAAATCGAAGAAAAAACCACCGGTTTTGCTTCTTTAAATCCCGGCATGGGCGTTGAACAGGGGGAGTCTTTTAAGGTTATGGTATCCCCGCACCGTGTGTCGCTGACCGTCTTTATCCCTGCGATCATATAGCCGACCTGACCTGCTGAAATTTCTGTTTGGGGTATACGGTCGATTTGAAATATCCCGACTTCCTCAACCTTATAAACGGCATTATTTGACATAAACATAATCAGATCTTTTGGTTTTAATTTTCCCTGAAAGACCCGAAAATGAACAATTGTCCCCCGAAAAGGATCGTAGTGAGAATCAAAAATCAAAGCTTTTAAGGGTGCATCCGGATTTCCTATGGGAGGCGGAAGATAATCGACAATACACTCAAGCACATTTTCGATGCCGATCCCTTCCTTGGCTGAAGTCAGTATTGCCGTTTCCGGGTCAAGTCCCAGGTCTTCTTTTATCTGTTTTTTTGCCCGCTCAATATCAGCGGACGGTAGATCTATTTTATTGATTACGGGAATAATTTCAAGGTCATGTTCCAAAGCCAGATAAAGGTTGGCCAGGGTCTGAGCCTCCACTCCCTGGCTGGCATCTATCAAAAGCAATGCCCCTTCGCAAGAAGCAAGTGCCCGGGACACTTCATATGTAAAGTCTACGTGTCCCGGTGTATCGATAAGATTCAGGGAATAGGTCTGATTATTTTTTGATCTATACGGCAGACAAATTGTCTGGCTTTTTATGGTAATGCCCCGTTCCCGTTCTATATCCATGGTATCTAATATCTGATCTTTAAAATCCCGGTCCATTATGACATGGGTCGCTTGTATCAGGCGATCGGAAAGCGTGGATTTGCCGTGATCAATATGTGCTACGATACTGAAATTTCTTATATTTTTCATTATCTCTTATAACATTTCTTTTAACAATCAACCGAAACCAAAAGCTTGTTGACATAATATTTCTTAAGAAATATAATTAAAATTTACAAACAAAATTACATCATCCAAATGGATGAGCATCTGCCCTTTCTTAGCAATCATATCGTATGCTAAAAAGGCAACCTATTTATCTCCTTAATATTGTGTCACAATTTCAAATACTCAATTTTAGTTAAGTTACAGTAAAGAGAAGGCCTTTTATCAAATTGTTATTAAATATGTCAACCCCGGGTACCCATGAAGCAGTCATCGAGCTTAACGGCTTTGGCCCAATGGCAATAGGATGCCCTTAGAAGTGTTGTAATTTCGGTTCCGTTTATAATAGGATGAGACCTTTGAAAAATGTTCAATTTCGTTCAAGTTCAAGGAAGGTGAGAATTTTAACCACAGGAATACATGGAGTATTTTGAGGATTAACCCGCCAAAGTTCGGTGGCGGGTTAAAATTTGAACCTGACGCAGAAAATGGGCGAAAGGGGACGTTTTGCAAAGGTCTCAGGATAGATCTTTCAAGACACATAACTATAGAAAATATGTTCATATAAATACATTAGACTGGGCAAAAAGAAATGGATGACCTCGTTTTAATAGTAGACGACGATGCGGGTATAAAAGATTCGATATACGAATTTTTAACCCGGTCGGGATATAATTCCATAACGGCTTCCAGTGCTGAAGAAGCGCTTGAATTAATAAAATCGAAACGTGTGAATGTAGCAATAACCGATATCATGCTGCCCGGTAAGGATGGTCTTCAACTGACTGACCTCATGAAACAAAGTCATGATATAGATGTCATTGTCATGACCGGTTACAGTGGCGAATATTCTTATGAAGAAGCCATAAACAAAGGAGCCAGCGATCTTATCTTTAAACCCTTTCGTTTCGAAGAACTGCTGCTAAGATTAAAAAAAGTATTGAAAAATCGACAATTAGTCAAGGATCGTGACCGGGTGCTTAGCAAACTTGAGAAACTTGCAATAACAGATGGTCTCACAAAACTGTATAATTTAAGACACTTTTATAATCAGCTCGAAGTGGAAATTGGTCGGTCTATCCGCTACGGCCATTCACTTGCTCTTTTGCTTTTGGACATTGATAAGTTCAAGATGTATAATGATGCATACGGACATCTTGAAGGCGATAAAGTGCTGGTCAGGCTTAGCCAGATTATTACGTCATGCCTCAGAACAATGGATTCCGCTTTCAGATATGGCGGAGAGGAATTTACGGTAATCCTTCCGGAAACAAAAGGTGAAGAGGCAAAAAACGTTGCCAACAGGATCCGGACCGCTGTGGAATCAGAACGTTTTTTGCCGGAACCCGATAAAGTGGTAACCATAACCATAAGTATCGGTCTTACCGAATATGTTAAAAATGAACAATTATCAACATTTATCAAAAGAGCCGATCAGGCAATGTATAATTCAAAAGCCAAGGGCCGAAATAGAATTTCCTCCCTATTTGTTGTACCTGCTTCTAATCAAAGTAACCGAAACCCGAATCAACCGGAAATAACAGATCACAAATAACAAATCGTTTTTCGAGACTTTTTACGAGTTCCCCAATATTTACCGGTTTAAATTTGTGAGGTAACCCTATAATTTCTGAACCGTTGAACCTCAGACCCCTGAATCCCTAAACCCCTCACATCCCTATACCTCCCTTTTCATAGAGACCTTTGCAAAAGGGGGCGTTTTGCAAAGGTCTCTCATAGTGACAGATCAACCATCCTTTGCACCGCTTTTAGTGCGGGCCGCTGTATTTCTTCAGGCACCCTGACTTCTCCTTCCATTAATTCTAAACTCCTGGCGATATCATGGAGGGTAATTTTTTTCATGTCCGGGCATTCCATGGCACCGGAAGCCGGATAAAAATCTTTTTCAGGATTTGCTTTTTTCAGAGGATAAAGCAACCCCACCTCTGTTCCGACAATAAACGTTCGGTTTTTGGATTCCCCGGCGAACCGAATCATCCCTGAAGTGCTAAAAACATTATCCGCCAGCGCAAGAACTTCCGGGCGGCATTCGGGATGGGCCATAAAAACAGCATCAGGATATTTCTTTTTGACATTTTTGACATCTTCCTGGGATAATAAATCGTGAATCGGACAGTATCCATTCCAGACATGGACCTTCTTGCTCGTATGAAAAGCGGTATACTTTGCGAGGTTTCGGTCGGGGACCATTAATACCGATTTAGCATCCAGACTGTTTACAACTTTAATGGAATTGGCCGAAGTGCAGCATATGGTTGAAAGTGCCTTGACCGCTGCCGTTGAGTTGACATAGGTTACCACCGGCATCGGGGGAAGTGTATCCATTTTGGCTTTGAGGGCTTCCGCTGTTACCATATCCGCCATGGGACATCCGGCATCTTTGCGGGGCAAGAGCACGGTCTTATCCGGAGAGAGGATTGAAGCGGTTTCAGCCATAAAATGCACTCCGCAAAAGACGATGATCTTAGCGTCGGTTTGGGCTGCCCTGATGCTCAGTTCCAGTGAATCCCCGCAAAGATCCGCAATATCCTGGATCTCAGGTGGCTGGTAGTTATGTACAAGCATAATGGCATTTCTTTTTTTTAATAAACTTTTTATTTTATCCTTCATTCTACAGTTCCTTAATAATCTTTATATGCCAACTATATTTTTGCTGCCTTTATTCCTATTGTTCGTCAAGATGAAGTATTTCAACACCTTGCGGTATTTTAAAATTGAACATGGAATCATCCATTTTCTGCTTAAACCGAATGTTGTCAAGCTTGATTCGTGTCTCATCTCCGTATGAGTTATAGGTAACAATTTTAGCCACTTCAAAATTCTTTGTCGAAATAAACAGATATATAACCGTTACATCGAATGTTTTCTGTCTGGGTAAAAGTTTCAACACATGGTAGTCATCTTCAGTTTTTTTGTCGAGAAGAATAGTGAATCGCTTTTTTACCGATTTCATATCTGAAAGAAAACTGAATCCTTTTCCATCCCCGAAAAAAGAAGGGGCCTCGCCGACCATGACCTGGTTGTCTTCCGGTCTATATATCCATAACCGATTGCCATCCGTTATTATGGTTTGACGATCGGGTGTTTCATACTCCCATCTCATTTTGTCGGGGCGTTTGAAAAAGGCTTTCCCCGATGCGCTATCTGTTATTTCCATGGCTTTTATTGTTGAAGTTTGAAAAAAGTTGGCCGCAAAGCCTGAAACCGCATACCGTGTTTCAACCTTCTTCATGACATCATCCGGAGAAAGATCCGATACATTTGGAGACAAATTCTGGCTGAATACCCCTTGATTAAAGAAAAAGAAAAAAAACAAAATGAGAGCTGATTTAAATTTCATTAAAAGATCTCCTCCTAAAATCATTATAAAACCATAAAATATAACCGCGAATACACACGAATACACACGAATTTAAAAATAACACAATTTTCACAGAAGGCATTTTTTTTTTGAATATTCATTTGTGTTTATTTGCGTCCATTTGCGGTGAAATAAAACCACGAATGAACACGTATATACACGAATCTAAAAACAACAACGCACCCTAATTTTAGACATTTCTTCAGCTAAGGCATAACGCCATATTTTTTTAGCTTTTTATGAAGGGTTTTTCTGGTTATGCCTAAACGACGTGCTGCTTCGCTTTTGTTGCCGGCCACGGATGCCAAGGTGCGCAAAATAGTGGCCTTCTCAACCTGTTCAAGAGATACATGATTATCTTTTTCGACAAAAACGGGAAAAAGTTCATCTGACGGCTCGGGCAGATTTTGCATAATGGTAAAATCTTTATCACCAAGGTAATCCGTGCGAGCAAGCACAACACCTCTTTCAACCGCATTCATCAGTTCTCGG
>JAFDHQ010000057.1 GCA_019308685.1 Deltaproteobacteria bacterium | reverse complement strand
TGTAAAACTAATGAATTTTGGAGCAAGGGTCACGGGAACCGGATCAGCTTTCCCTGAAAATCGTGTCAGCAATGCCGGTATTGTTGAAAAGCTTAAAAAATTAGGAGTTGAAACTAGCGACACCTGGATTCGTGAGAGAACCGGAATTCGAGAGCGGCGAATTTCAGATGTTGAAAACCCTGCCGAGCAAAATTCCTCCTTGGGTTTTTCAGCATCACAAAAAGCCCTGGAAATGGCGAAAAGGTCGCCGGAAGACATAGACCAAATTATTTATGCCACCTGTTCACCCGATACGCTGCTTCCATCCACCGCCTGTTGGCTTCAACATAAGATTGGCGCTAACAAAGCCTGGGCCATGGATATTAATGCGGCCTGTTCGGGTTTTATTTACGGGCTGGCAACTGTTGAAAAATTTATTCAGACAGGACAGGTAAAAACAGCATTGGTTGTGGGCGGCGAAGTCCTTAACCCATTTCTCAACTGGGAAGACCGCAATTCCTGTATTTTGTTCGGAGACGGGGCAGGAGCGGCTATCGTCGAACAGGTACCGGCCGACTCGACTCAACGGATTTTGTCCAGCCATATGCTTTCGGACGGAAATCTCTGGGAGCTTTTTCATATGCCGGCGGGTGGCTCAAATATGGAGGTAACACCTGAGAGATACTCTCAGAAACTCAATAAATTTAAAATGAAAGGTAAAGAGATCTTCAAAATTGCTGTAAAAACGCTATCTGATTTCGCCAATTATGCATTAACGAAAAACCAGATGACGGTTAAGGATCTGGATTGGTTTGTTCCTCATCAAGCCAATCGTCGAATCATAGAAGCCGTTGCCAATCGCCTGAATCTTCCTATGGAGAAAGTTCTGATTAACGTAGACCGGTATGGCAACACTTCTGCTGCAACGATCCCAACGGCTCTGGATGAGGCCGCAAGAAACGGAACAATTAAAAGGGGGCAAACCGTTCTGCTCGATGCCTTTGGCGCAGGGCTGACTTACGGTTCGATTCTCTTGCGCTGGTAATCAATATGACAGATTATTTCCACACGTTTCACATTCCTGTTATGGGAACCGGGCACTCGGTTGACACACCCATCCGTGTAGCGCCTTTGGGTATTTCTTCGGTTATTTCACTGGTAGACGACCTATTACTGGAGAAAATTCGCAAGTATTACTCCTTAAAGTTCAACCTTCCTTATGTCAAAATACCCAGAAATGCCGAGGACGGTCGGGCGAAAAGGATCACCGCCTATCTCGACACCGTCTATGAGATTGTCTTGAAAAAAATGGAAGAGATAAAAAATCAGCCTTTTTTCAAAAACAACAATAAACGCAGATATTTTGAACTGTTGCCTGAAGAATCTCTTCTTAGAAAAAAATATGAAGAACTTCTCAAAATGAAACCCGGTTATGAAAGAGATGCTATTGAAAAAGATTTAACATCACGCATGACACCCGGCTCTATAGATGTTAATATCATGGTTACTTTGGATCGGACTCATTTTGACAAAAACGGCAACCCGCTTGGCGATCAATTTTCCGATGCTCAAGCAGGGCTTAGGGGGTATGCCAATAGTTGCCTCGAGTCCGGCATTGTATATTCAGCCGGTTTTAACCGGCGCTTGTTCAGTTATATGACCCGATTCAAGGATTTTTACCGGGATAAAATGGGCCGGATCAAAAAGCGAATCATCCTCAAAGTCAGTGATTTTCGTTCGGCCCTTGTTCAGGGTAAATTTTTAGCTAAAAAAGGTCTTGAAGTGCATGAATTCCGCATTGAGTCAGGGCTAAACTGTGGCGGCCACGTCTTTGCTTCCAATGGAATTTTACTGCCGGTTCTTCTTGAGGAATTCAAAAAGAAACGCAAAGACTTGATGTCGGAGTTTAAACCGCTGATACAAAAGTACTACAAAAAAATGGGATGGGACTGTCCGGGGTTTGAATTAAACGACCGCCCGCTCATTACCGTGCAGGGAGGGATAGGCACTCATGGAGAAGTCCGTCGATTAAAAGAATTTAATATCGATCGAACCGGATGGGCCAGTCCTTTTCTGCTGGTTCCGGAAGTAACACTCGTGGATACCACCACTCGTGAACTGTTACGACAGGCTCACGGAGCTGATCTTTACATGAGCGACGTCTCCCCGCTGGGAATTCCTTTTAATAATGTGCATCATACAGGGTCTGAAATATGGACGCGAAAAAGGATCGCAGAAGGCAGACCCGGCTCTCCATGCCCAAAACATATTCTTGTGTCCAATACGGAGTTTACCGAAAAACCAATTTGCCTTGCCTCACGGGAGTATCAAAAGACAAAGCTAAAAGAAATTGACATGATGGATATATCAGCGGATGAAAAAGCAAGGCTTTGCGAAGAGGTTGTGGAAAAAACCTGTATCTGCGACCATCTCGGAAACGGAGCGCTTATTTCCTTGGGGATTGCCAAAGAGGAAAATTCGCCCCAATCCATATGTCCCGGCCCCAATATTGAATGGTTTGGTAAATTTTACACCCTGGAGGAGATGGTAGACCATATTTATGGAAGAGGTTCATCCCTGGTTTCATCCAAACGGCCGCATATGTTTGCCAAGGAAATTGTGATGTATGTGGACTATTTTGAAAGGATGGTGGCGGATTCTTCTTTAACGCCAAGTGCAATAAAAGCTTTGTTGGAATTTAAAAACAATCTGGAAGTGGGTCTGGATTTTTGTCTTGAAATTGCGCGAAAGCCACCGTACCCTGGGGAAAACCTGGCCTCTATTTCAGATTGTGTGGAACGGGAAAAAATTCGCCTGAAATCTATTTACCAAGGTTTTGAAAAGAAAATGAACTGAAAGTAACGTATGGAGATAGATCAATTCTGGCATATTCTCAAAGCCAACTTCGGTTATCATAGTCCCAGAACCCGTCGTTTTCTGGTGAAGAAATTTCCCTTCTGGGCGACGTTTATTTATTATGTCCAGCTTTTGAATATCATCCGAATAGAAAGTAGAACCGCACGCAAGGGGGAGTATGAACGAAAGACCTGGGCACGGGGTTCTTTGGGTGTTGTTAAAATTGTTGAATCTGCGGGCGGAAGGCTTCATATATCCGGACTGAAAGGATTGGTCGATCATCAGGAACCATTGGTTTACATTGCCAACCACATGAGCCTGCTCGACACCCTTGTCCTTCCCTGCATTCTCCTTGCATTGAACAGAGTTACGTTTGTGGTTAAGGAAGGGCTTTTAAGATACCCGGTTCTCGGCTCGATTATAAGAGCCATTCATCCCATCGCAGTGACACGACACAACCCTCGAGAAGATTTGAAATTAGTCTTTAACCAGGGAAAAGCATTGATTTCTCAAGGCTGTTCGATCATAATATTTCCCCAAGCCACCAGAAGCGCCGTGTTCGATACGGCATCTTTTAATTCACTGGGAGTTAAGCTGGCGCGAAAAGCCGGGGTAGCCGTGGTTCCGGTTGCATTGAAAACCGATTTTCAGGGTAATGGAAGAATCATCAAGGATATGGGACCCGTGGATCCCAACAAAGAAATATATATAAAATTTGGAGAACCCATAACTGTGGAAGGAAATGGCCAGGTGACACACCGGCAAATCGTCACGTTCATTACCGAAAACCTGACCGCATGGGGTGCAAAGGTTAATCCGAGTATTTCATGAAGTGTCTATTTCTTAAACTAGTGTTCATCCATAAATGGTAGATTTTGGTTTCCGGCAAGGCCCGAGCGAGCTTTCAACCGCAGGCATAGCGCGCTATGTCGAGGATTGAAAACGAGCGAGAACGCCGCCGGGGGCCGAAAGATGCCGTTTATGGATGGACACTCACCTAAGCATCCGTATCAGGTACTATGGGCATGGGGATCTTGATAAACTGCACCCCCTCTTCTTTTAACGTTTTTTCTTCCTCCTTTGTACTGACGCCTCTAATGTTTCTCGGCTCTGAAACCCCGTAATGCATTTTTAAGGCTTCCTTTGCAAAATCAGATCCCACATCATCAAAATTTTTCTCTACAAAATCGACTATCTTTCGGTTAATATTTGAAAGATCTTCATTTGGATCAACCATATCTTTTAAAGATGAAGATGATTTTATGGCAAACGTGGAAGGAACCCTGGCAATGGAAGTGCTGTCACAAATCGGGCATGAAATAAAGCCATTTTTTTTCTGTTTTTCGTATGCCTTTCGGTCTTCAAACCAACCTTCAAAGGAATGGCCGTTGATACATTGCAGATCATATGCTATCATATAAAACTATCGCTTTTAAAATAGATGGATTCGTAAAAGGTCGAATCTATCATGTTTTTGGTTCCGGCCCGCCCGCCCGCCTTACTCTGCTTGGCAGGAGGGCGGGCTTGTTCGGGTTGGATTTTAGCTGTCTATTTTAGAAACATTATCATATCTTACGGTATTTTAAAAGAAATTATTGACAGATCCGATTTTTTCCATACAAGATAATATTATGACACAGATTAATACAGATTTTTTAATCATCGGCAGTGGCGTAGCCGGCCTTAGTTTTGCCCTTAAGGTGGCCAAATTCGGCAGTGTTGCTTTGGTCACCAAGAAAGGGATCATGGACAGCAACACCGTACAGGCCCAAGGAGGCATCGCCTCTGTATTCGACAAAGTTGATTCTTTTGATCTTCACATTCGGGATACGCTGGCTTCAGGGGATGGTCTATGCAACCGGGAAGTTGTGGAGATGGTGGTTAAAAACGGTCCTGACAGAATTCGCGAGTTGGTGGACCTGGGTGTCCATTTCAATATAAAAGAGAAAAAGGGATCAGATCTCCAATCGTCTGATTTGGACATTGATTTTGATTTAGGACGTGAGGGGGGGCACTCCCAAAAGCGAATTGTGCATGCCCATGATATGACCGGAATGGAGCTTGAAAGTGTCTTGGTGGCCCATGTCAAAAATCACGATCGGATTACCCTGTTCGAAAATCATATCGCCATAGACCTTATCACCATATCAACCCGTATGAAAAGGGGGCCAATCACTACGACCCATGAAGACTATTGTTGCGGAGCATATGTTCTTGACAGACAAACCAGTCAGGTTAAAACTTTTTGTGCTAAAATAACACTTCTTGCGACCGGCGGCGCGGGCAAGGTTTATCTTTACACAAGCAATCCTGATATTGCCACCGGAGACGGGGTTGCCATGGCATACCGGGCCGGGGCCACGGTGGCCAACCTTGAGTTTGTCCAGTTTCATCCCACCTGTTTGTATCACCCGGATGCCAAGAATTTCCTTATTTCAGAGGCTGTGAGAGGTGAAGGAGCGATTCTCATCGATTCTTCCGGTAACGCTTTCATGCAAAAATATGATTCTCAGAAGGATCTTGCATGCCGTGATGTGGTTGCCCGCGCCATCGATAATGAGCTCAAGAAAAGCGGGGACGATTTCGTATTTCTCGATATAACCCACAAAAATGACGATTTCGTCAAAGAACGTTTCCCGAATCTATATGAAAAATGTCTTAGCTTTGGTTTTGATATGACAAAGGAACCTATCCCTGTAGTCCCCGCTGCCCATTACATGTGTGGCGGCGTCGCCACCGGCATGTATGGCAGAACAGATTTGCATCGACTGTACGCCGTGGGTGAAACGGCTTGCACCGGACTGCATGGGGCCAACAGACTGGCAAGCAACTCACTGGTCGAGGCCCTGGTTTATTCCCATACCGCTTCCAAACAGGCGGTCAAGGACCTCAATGTATTGGATTTTAGTTCCACTCCTGATCCCCCGCTTTGGGATGAAGTCGGTACAACAGACAGTGACGAAGTTATTATGGTTTCACATAACTGGGATGAAATCAGACGACTCATGTGGAACTATGTGGGAATCGTCCGATCGGATAAACGGTTGGCCCGGGCAAAGCGGCGAATTGAAATCATTCAGAAAGAAATCCATGAATATTATTGGAATTTCAGGGTGTCCGCAGATCTTATTGAGCTGAGAAATATAGCTATTGTGGCTGAACTTATTATCAAATGTGCCAGCCACAGAAAAGAAAGCCGGGGGCTTCACTACAACATTGAATACCCGAATCGGGATGACTCGCGATGGCAAAAGGATACGGTTATACGGAGGCCGTTTGTGGGATAGGGTGAGACCTATGCAAAATGTTCATTTTTTAAAGGTCTCAGGATGTCCGGCGGGAACAACTCTTCAGTCGAAAATCTTCAATTTTTAAATTCCCATTCTTCATTGACAAGACCGGTTTTTGTATTATTTTACTGAATTAATAAAAGTTTGTCTTTTCTCATAACAGATCCACATAATTATATAGTAATGGATTTTGGCTTGGGTATGGAAAACCCGGGTTAAGAAGTCACCTTAATTGGAATAAGAGGATGATGTCATAAACAGGTTGCCATTAAAAGATTTGTGATTTTGATCCTTTATTACGGTATAGAAATACAGAGACGTTACTATAAATGACTAATAAACGAGATTACTACGAGGTTTTAGGCGTAAACCGTAATGCGGATGATAACGAGTTAAAGGCTCATTACCGAAAGCTGGCCCTAAAATATCATCCGGATCGAAATCCCGGAAATAAAGAGGCTGAAGAAAAATTCAAAGAGGCTTCCGAGGCCTACGAGGTGCTTCGAGACCCTCAGAAACGGAATATATATGACCAGTTCGGTCATCAGGGCCTTGAAGGGTCCGGTTTCTCCGGATTTAGTGGTTTTGAGGACATTTTTTCCAGTTTCGGAGGAATCTTTGAGGATTTTTTCGGATTCAGCAGTAGCCGTCGATCCAGAACCAGGGCTCAAAAGGGTGCCGATCTTCGTTACGACCTTTCGCTGAGTTTCCTGGAAGCCGCCTTTGGAACAGAAACCGAAATAAATTTAGAAAAGCAGGAAGTTTGCCCTTCCTGTGAGGGGAGTGGTTGTGAGCCGGGTACTCATCCGGAAACCTGCAGGCAGTGTAACGGAACCGGTCAGGTTTCCCGCAGCCAGGGATTTTTTACGGTGAGGACCACATGTCACCACTGCCACGGTAACGGCCGAACCATACCGGATCCATGCACTACCTGTAGAGGGACCGGCCAGGTTAGAGTTAATAAAAAGGTGGCCGTAAAAATTCCTGCCGGTGTGGATAACGGATCCAGGCTTCGTCTCACCGGTGAAGGTGAAGCCGGTGGTTATGGAGGGCCTCCGGGAGATCTTTATGTTTTTATTCATGTGGAACCCCATGACTTCTTCGAACGAGACAACACAAACGTCATCTGCCAGGTGGGGATTTCTTTTATACAGGCCGCATTAGGCGATACCATATGGGTACCCACCTTAAACGGCAAAAAAGAACTTAAAATTCCAAAAGGCACCCAGCCCGGTGACCTGTTTCGTTTTCACGGAGAGGGAATCTCTTCACTCAGGAGTGGCAAACGGGGTGATCAAATCATTCAGACAGTAATAAAAACACCCATAAATCTCAACAAGAAACAGGAAGCGCTCCTTAAAGAATTCGCCAGGATCGAATCAGGTAAACTCTCAAATAAATTAAAAAATATTCTTAAAAGCAGCCATGTCGAAGCATCCTGACAATCAATCTTAAGACCGTTTTGACGAATTCATAAATTTAACTCGTGTCCATCCAGAAATGGTAGATTTTGGTTTCCGGCAAGGCCCGAGCGAGTTTTCAACCGCCCCGAAAACATCACGGGATCTCCGACAGGCATAGCGCGCTATGTCGAGGATTGAAAACGAGCGAGAACACCGCCGGGAGCCGAAAGATGCCGTTTCTGGATGGACACTCAATAAGAGGATGGGACATTATGTTTGAGTTAAAAGTTGTTGCCCATTTTGCGGCTGCGCACCAGCTAAAGATGGTGTCCAAAAAATGTGAAAACCTGCACGGGCACAACTGGAAGATCGAAATTTGCGTGGCCGGAGAAACTCTCAATAGTGCCGGAGTATTGGTAGATTTTGGAGAGCTAAAACAGCATGTCTCTGAAATTATGGTAAGACTGGATCACAAGTTTTTAAATGAACTGGATTACTTTAATGATGACAATCCCCCGTCTTCGGAAAACATTGCCCGTTATATTGCAAACTCACTTCAAACCCAATTAAATAACCCTCAGATAAAAGTTGCCCGTGTAACAGCGTGGGAGTCAGAGGACGCCTGCGCAACATATATACCGGGCAACCCCTCCTCCCCTTTTTAAAATTTATTTCAGCTGGTTCAGAGCAATTCGAAATTTTTTCAAATGCCGGAGATGAATGGCTTTGAATTTTGTGAAGCGATCCACGCCAATCCAGCAATATCGATAGCTCCTTTTGTGGTAATGAGTTCGAGAACCGATCGCAGCTATATGAGTCGGATGGTTCAAATGGGTGCTGCTGCTTACATTTGTAAGCCGTTTAATATTGATGAGCTGGTCATCCTCATAGAGAAAATTTTATCTGATCAGTTTATTTTACTGTTGAAGGAAAAAGAACGTTTGGAGTCGGAGCGACGTCTGATAGTTGGAAGCATTGCCAGTCTTATTGTTGCACTGGAAGCTCGCGATAAATATACCAAACAAGTGATTCCGCAGATTAACCCCGGAGAAATAGGCTACGCATTTCACAGGGCAGGCGCAGAGATTGCGGAAAAGGGCCATTTCTGGATGGAAACTAATTAGGAGTCAAATAAAGAATGTCGCCCATAAAACGAGTTCTTCTATGGGCGACACCACATTTCTTTTACAAACGCAGGTTTAAGATAAGAGCCAAATGTATTACTCGGAGTACCCGCTTCCGACGATCAGACCGCTCTTAGTTTTTCTGACATAGGTATGTTTTTGCTTTTCTTTCCATACATAACCCACCCATACGCCATCAGCGGTCGCTTTGGCACATTCATTGTAAACGGGTTCTGCTTTATCTTTAAGGCTTTGTCCAACCAATGACGGATGCACCAGGAGCTTTCCTCCCTCTTCCATTATGAATACATAGTAGGGTTTATTTTGTGCTGCGCTAGTAAAGTCCTCAGCCGTTTTCCCTCCATCAATGGCTATGACAATATCATCCACTTGTTTTTTAATCGCATCTTTATCCGCGGAAAAAGCACCTGTTGCCAAACAAAGACTAAAAATTAACGCTAAAGATATAATTGCAACTCGTTTCATATCGATTTCCTTTTTTGGTTTTTTTTGTTTACATTTATTAAGCTATAAAACGCCTCTGGCGAAGAAAATTGACTTTTGATCACCCCCCTTCCTTCCAGCAAATAAAATTTGAGCTAAAATTTGCTTAATGTCGGAAAAATAAATATGGAATTGAAATGCAACTCACATGGCTTTTCACTTTGGAAATAAAATCATAACGCCTGAAAAGCATGATCTCTTTTAAACCCATTGAAAATGTCACCATTTCACTGGCGCAATGGTTTTAAATGGGTTTCTATTTTATAGATAAGCAATGAATGTGCCAAATCTGCTAAAAATATAACACTATAATTTTATTATAAATTCAATGTTGTTGACAAAAAGCCGGAGGATTTTTGAAGGGATTTTCATACACAGAACAAAGAAGAAACAACAGAAAAAAAGTCCAACCCGTTGCAACGTATCAATTATTAACTGAAAAATTACAATTATTAACTGAATGGAATTTCATTCAGTTGATCTGGAATAAATATGATGGGTAAAAATACGCTTCAATGAGCGCTCAAAGATATTTCAATTTGGGCAACAATTCGTTGGGAGTCGTTATTGTCATCTAATGAAACGGTTTTCTCCGCAGAAAATGTATAATCCGGAACCTCGGGCAAGACATGCCAAAGTCATGTTTAATTTGGATGCCAGTTCCACGGCCAGTGATGTGGGTCGCGAGAAAGCCAATATGACAGTGATACGGGCCCGCGCAGCTTTTTGCACAAGCTCATAGCTGATCCGGGAAGAGAGGATCAAGAGGGAAACCTCGTCAAGATTGCCCTTAAGGAAAACTTTTCCGATAGCTTTATCAAGTGCGTTATGCCGGCCCACATCTTCAGCTACAGATAACAGTTTAAAATCCGAAGCGTATAGCGCGGCCGCATGAGACGCACGGGTCTGATCACGCAACGGCTGGTGGCTGGAAAGATTTTCAAGGGATTCCAGTGCCAAACCCACGTCAATCTGAACATTATTTTTCAAGTGTTGAATCACCTGATAAAGATCTTTGACGATCTCCTTGCCACAAATACCGCAACTGGTCTGGCTGATATAGCCGCGTCTGTCCAGAAGTCCGGTAATTTTACTCTGACGCGATTCTTCAAGAGTAATGGTGACCACATTAGAATCGGTGCCGTCACAACATGAGATATTCTTAATGTCATCAGGCGTATCGATAATCCCTTCGGCAAGACAAAAACCGGCGGCATGGGCCAATTCATCTCCCGGAGTCCGCATAATTACAGAATATGGTTTCCCTTGAACACGGATCGAAAGGGGCTCTTCGCCGATCAGTTTGTGCTTGGAAGATGAATAATTTGCTTTATCCCAGTGTTTGACATGATGAGTTACATATGTTTCCAAAAGAGTCTCCTTAGCCGAATGGGGTGGCTCAGTGTCATGAACCTGAATTGAGCGATTTTTTACTTGATCTGCACCGAAATTAAAAGGGTGTACTCTATAAATTTGTTAATTTTATCTTGACAAATTTCTGTAATAAATTAATAATTAACATTTTCTTAAATGAAAGTTGAGGTCAGTGACCTTAAGGAGGGATCAAGTATATGTACGCTATCGTTAATACAGGCGGAAAGCAATATAAAATTCATCGGGGCGATGTTTTGAGGGTAGAAAAAATTCCCGGAGAGATCGGCAGTTCTGTTTCTTTTGACAAGGTTCTTATGTTTTCAGACGGAAAAAACGTGAGTATCGGTCGGCCGGTTCTTGACAATGTGGCGGTAAAAGGTCACATAATTGAGCAGGGCAAGGCTAAAAAGATTATCGTTTTCAAGTATAAACGACGAAAAAGATATCGGCGCAAGCAGGGACATCGACAGCAGTATACGGCGATCAAAATAGACAATATCGAAGCTTAAAAACAGGTAAGACTTTTGATTTTTAAGGATTTTATGGCTTCAGGTCTCATAACATTTTACTGATAAAAAAGAAATATCCTCGACGGAACACCGTAACGAGGTTTGAACAAGGAGTTTACATAATGGCACATAAAAAAGCAGGCGGCAGTTCCAGGAACGGCCGTGATAGCCAGGGGCAGCGCAGAGGTGTCAAGCGATATGGCGGTCAAAAAGTAAAAGCCGGTAACATTCTGGTTCGCCAGCTGGGAACAAAAATTCATCCCGGAGACAACGTGGGCATGGGCAGGGATTACACCCTGTTTTCCAAAATCGATGGTTTTGTTGCTTTTGAACGGATGGGTCGTTCCCGGAAAAAAGTAAGCGTTTATGCAGCGTGAGATTCATTGATGAAGCGATTATTACCGTTTGGTCCGGTAATGGCGGCAGAGGCTGCGTCAGTTTCAGACGTGAAAAGTATATTCCACGCGGAGGACCGGACGGTGGAGACGGGGGCAAGGGCGGTGATATTGTTTTAAAGACAACATCGAGAAAACGGACCCTGTATCAGTTTCGATACCAGAAACATTTCAAAGCCAAAAACGGCGCCCATGGCCAGGGCAAAAAAAAGACAGGGAAAAACGGTCAAGACCTGGTCATAGAACTCCCGCCCGGAACCCTGGTAACGGACGCCGACACCGGGCAGGTCATAACTGATCTCATCAATAGCGGCGAAACTTTTGTGTTGGCAAAAGGCGGTCGAGGCGGTCAGGGCAATGCACGATTTAAGACTTCAACACACCGGGCCCCCCGGCTTGCCCAGCCCGGTGAACCGGGCGAAACTAAAACTTTAAAATTGGAACTCAAACTTCTTGCGGATGTCGGTATCATAGGCCTTCCCAACGCAGGTAAGTCCACCCTTATTACCGCAGTTTCTTCAGCGCGTCCCAAGATAGGCAATTACCCTTTCACTACGCTTTCCCCCAGTCTGGGTGTGGTTCAAACCGACTGGGCGGACCCTTTTGTGGTCGCAGACATCCCGGGTTTAATTAAGGATGCACATAAGGGAAGCGGGCTCGGCATCAGATTTCTGCGCCACATTGAACGCACTCGTATTCTTATTCACCTTATCGATGTGTCGGCGATCGATAGGGATAATCCCCTCAAAGCTTATAACACCGTTAATAAAGAGCTTGCCATGTATAATCGTAACTTGACGGAAAAACCCCAAATTGTGGTTCTTAACAAGATGGATTTGCCCGACGTCCGGGAAGCGGCAAAGAAGTTTCAAACCGCCGCAAAAGAAAAACAAGTCATATTAATCTCAGCGCTTACCGGTCAAGGCATCGAAAACTTGAATTCAAAAATCATTCAATTATTGGACAGGCCCCAATGAATGATAACGGAAAATTTAATTTTAATAATGCCCGGCGTGTTGTGGTTAAGGTGGGCAGCAATGTTCTCACCGAGGACCAGGGGTTGAATTTAAAAGCGATCCGATCCATCAGCGGACAGATATGTGGGTTAATTGACGGCGGACGGGAGGTTATTCTTGTCTCTTCCGGGGCTATGGCCTCAGGTGTAAAAAAAATCGGTCTTGACAAAAGGCCGGATGAAATTCCAAAGCGGCAGGCGGTCGCTGCCGTGGGGCAGGCCGGACTTATCATGGAATATGAAAAGGCTTTCGCACGGGATCATAAACAAGTTGCCCAGATTTTGCTTACCGGCGATGACCTTAACAACCGACAAAGATACCTGAATGCTCGCAATGCCATCTTAATGCTGTTGTCATGGCATGTTGTTCCCATCGTCAATGAAAACGATACCGTAATGATTGAAGAGATTCAGTTTGGAGACAATGACAACCTCGCGGCCATGATTACACTCCTATTGGATGCGGATATTCTGATCAATCTCACAGACATTGACGGTCTTTACACCAAAGATCCCCGCGCCAACCCCGATGCTTCATTGATTCCGGTTGTGTCCACTATTAGTAAGGATATTATAAGATTTGCCGGAGAGATTCCCGGGGCTCTCGGTACCGGCGGCATGCTCAGCAAAATAAAGGCTGCCAGAAAGGTTACCGCGGCCGGAATTCCAATGGTTATTGCCAATGGTAACAGACCCGATATCCTGAAAAAACTTTTTTCTGACCAGGAGCCAGGAACTTTTTTTGTTCCCAAAACCAAGAAGCTTAAAAGCCGAAAATGTTGGATAGCCTTTACGTTGAAACCCAAAGGAATTCTTATGGTCGATGACGGCGCCGCCGCTGCAATTATGAAAAGAGGAAAAAGCCTTCTTCCCAGCGGTATCGTCGGTGTAGAAGGGGATTTCGGTGTGGGCGCCCCGGTGGAATTCAAAAAAGGCGACCGTGAGACACTGGGTACCGGTCTGGTCAACTACAGCTCAACCGATATTAGAAAGATCATGGGACTTAAATCCAGCCAGATTAAAGAGCGTCTCGGGTATAAGCTTTATGATGATGTTATTCACAGAGACAACCTGGCCATAACGGCCCAAAATGATTAATTCCCTGGTTGTAGATTTTGTGCTTTTTATGGCAAAAAAATCTAAAATTAAAAAAAAGTGTGAAGTGATCTAAAGTGATCTAAAGTGCCTAAAATTATGGAATTCTACCAATTTTATATGAATGGATGGAGCGAAGCGACACCTTAACCCTGGCCCAGACCGATCACCATTACTTTATACTCAAAAAGTTAGGTTTGTAATGATGCCTATGCCAGATCAATATATAT
>JAFDHQ010000056.1 GCA_019308685.1 Deltaproteobacteria bacterium | reverse complement strand
TCCGAGAGGGTGACAAAGTGGCGGCACTTCTTTGGCAATAATTGCCGATGTCATGCCGCGACCGGCCATACCGGCATAATCACCCACCGGTTCTTCATTGGCTTGAGGTCCATCTTCATTTCCCATATGGATTCTTAGAATTTTGTCCATGGTAACCTCCATTGCATGGTTTATTAAATAGCTCCATGAATAATCAGCGACTACATCATACAAACACACCGACTGCTGAATTAATTTTGGTTATGGAGCCGGGTTAATATCACCGTTTAATACACCAGAATTTATTGAGAAGTTACCAAAATTTATCGTAATAATTTGACATGTCAAGAAAAACAAAAAATACCATCATTTTTTTATTTTGAATTATTTAACATGAAGCAAACTTTCCGGCTTGCAGATGTTAGCAAGCCACACTCAAATATAAACACACCTTATTAAATAAATGACATTCATTATATTGACATCACTATAATTTTGTGAAATATTTATTTTTAGTCTGATTACGCTTCGATTTTTCATCCTACTTTTTCCACCATCAACTCAAACAGTTAAAGCAAGGATAAAAATGAAAAAAAATATATATAGCGGAATACTTATTATTGTCGGAATTATCATCGCATTTCCTCTGTTCAGTCTCGGTTATTACACAATGGTGCGGACCTCGACACCGCAATTCTGCGCAACCTGTCACGAAATTGAGTTTGCTTACAATACCTGGAAGACTTCCACTCATGTAAATAATGAACAGGGATTTGTAGCGGATTGCATGGACTGTCATCTACCGGCTCCCCACGACACCTTCGAATTTTTTTATGCGAAAACGGCTCATGGAATAAAAGATATCTTTGTTCATTTTACACAAGATATGAGCCGGTACGACCATAAGTTGCAGCGCCAAAAGGCGTATTTTTCTTTTAAAAACGACCAGTGCCAAAAATGTCATCGTAATATTCTTTATATGCCCGACAAAAGAGGAGCCATGCTGGCGCACCGGTCAGTGGTTTTTGCAAGACCGGGTTATGAAAAGAGATGCGTGGATTGCCACAGGAATCTGGTGCACACTGCCAGAGAGTATTATGCCTATAAACAATATGAAATTAGCTACAGGGGGTTGGGTTTATAAAAACGCTAAAGTAAAAGAAAGGAGACGGCCAATGATTCAAAAACCATGGTTTTGGACATTACCGGTGGTTTTGATGATCACCGGGGCATTGACTGCTGCCGGAGTTGCCCAGAATGTTGCAAAAGAGAAAGAATTTCGAATTGAGCGCAGTATGCCCAAAGAGGCCATCGCCTGCATCAAGTGTCACAAGCGAGAGCATCCCGGGCTTTTTGCCGACTGGACTCATGGTCGGCATGCCAGCGCCAACATCACCTGCTATGATTGTCATAAAGCCGAAGCATTTGATCCGGACGTAAGTCAGGAGCATTACAAGCAGTACCAACGATCCGATCAGCCTTACGGAACTGCTGAATACAAGATTCCGGTTGCTGCCGTTGTCACACCCAAAGATTGTTCTCGATGTCATCCCGATGAAGCCAAGCAATACAGTCTAAGTAAACATGCCAATACAATAGAAATTATATGGAAAATCGACCCCTGGCTGAATAAGGGAATGAATAGCGACTTTGAACGGGCGACGGGCTGTTTCCATTGTCATGGGACTGTATTGAAAATGAAGGACGGCAAGTTTGACCCCGAGACGTGGCCGAACGTCGGAGTGGGTCGAATCAATCTGGATGGCAGCAAGGGAAGCTGTACCAGTTGCCACACCCGTCATATGTTTTCGGTCATGGAAGCCAGGAAACCCGAAGCGTGCGGTCAATGCCACTTGGGTCCGGACCATCCGCAGATCGAAATCTACATGGAGTCAAAGCATGGCGATATCTATACCGCCCATGGTGACGACTACAATTGGACTGCCGCACCTGGCACCTGGTCGCCGGGTATTGATTTTCGGGGTCCTACGTGTGCGTCCTGTCATATGTCAGGAGCGGGAACAACCTTAACCACACATGATGTTACGGAGCGTTTATCCTGGGAGATCCAGGCACCGTTGACCATCCGGCCTTCTGACTTCAAGCCGTTTCCGGCCAAGACCAACTGGCAAACGGAGCGCGATAAGATGAAGGTGGTCTGCACCCAGTGTCATGGGAAAACCTGGGTTGATGATCATTATGTGAAGCTTGATAAGGTCGTCGCAGAATATAATGATATTTATTTTAAACCGGCCAAAGAAATGTTGAATCAGCTATACGATAAGGGCTTACTGGACAAAACCAGATTTTTCGATGAAAGACTGGAAGTCGAATACTATGAACTGTGGCATCATGAGGGAAGGAGAGCCCGCATGGGTGCGGCCATGATGGCTCCGGACTATGCCTGGTGGCATGGTTTCTATGAATGCAAGAAACGGTATAATAATTATATGGAAGAGGCTCGGGATCTGATCAAGCATAACAAAAAAGCATATCAAGCAACAGACTATCCGAATGCCACCGGAAATACCTCCAAACCCAAAGAAGTATTCCCCGCAGGCCAATAAACTGCATTTCAATGATGAGGAGCTCCGCCTCAAATTATTTGAGGCGGAGTCAAAACTCTTCAAAGAAGTGGTTTCAAAATGTCACTCGGAACAAATTTCTTTTGCTATTTTTGACTTAAATCAAGATGTTTTCATTTTTAGTCTGTTATTTTCCGATTAAAGTTAGAAATTTTCAGATGGAGAACTTTGAAAGGAGGTAAGGTCGATTTTGCACAAGGCCCTGCAACCTTTATTCCGGAGGCAACTAAAGAAGCGCTGGAGCTTCCCGGTTTTTCGGAAGATCAAAACGGTAAAAAGGTGATGGTGGGTTTCGGTTATAATGCGGTGATGGGGGTGGCCGACAAAATCATCGAAGCCGAATGCTTTGCCCAATATGCCAAACTTTGCCGAAAAATTGCTGCCGGTGCACAATTTATAATTACTCAATTGGGATATGATGCATATAAATTTGCCGAATTGATCAGCATTTTAAAATTGGCCGAAATAGATATTCCCGTGTTCGATTCCACATATGTTTTGACTCCCAGAGCGGCAAGGATTATGAATCAAGGAGCAGTGCCGGGCGCAGTCGTTGCCGATAAACTGCTGAAACAGGTTGAAGTTGTGTGGCTGGATCGATGGTCGTCCGGGAACCAAACAACTGGTCCACCAGTTTGAAAGTTTCATAAAGAAGCTTCTGCTGGGGTGTGAGCAATGCGGAGATTGCGGAATTCAACATGTGGCCTTTCTTTGTCCGGAATCTCAATGTCCGAAGCATACACGAAACGGGGCCTGCGGCGGCAGCAGAAACGGTAGATGTGAGATTTTCCCTGAACAACAATGTGTTTGGGTCAGAGCTTACCGGCGTTTGGCATTTTCAGGAGAAAGTGAACAAATGATGGTCGGATGTGTACCGCCAAGGATGTGGGAGCTTGACCATACCCCGTCTTGGCTTAACTTTCATTTAAAGCGTGACCATCACAGTTTATCAACAGTTCTATTGAGATTTTGTGAACCTGCAGAATGCAACCTCACAAGAGGTTTTTCTGGTCAAAGCCAAGGGAGCGACGAAGATCGAGTCAAAAATAGCCCGATTTAAATACAAATATAGCGGGTTGACTCACGGGTTTGTTTTTGATATCTGCACCGTAATTTTGTCCGGATATCGTCGGCTTTCATGTTTTGCGATTCGATTGAAAGCGGTGCACCATTCGATTTTTTCTTATCATTTGCTTTCATAATGTTTTTAAATTAACTTTGATGAACTCGTAAAAAGTCCAATCGTACGTTGAATGATTGCGAAATGCAGCACAACGCAGAAGTTGGACTTTTTACGAAACCGTCAACTTTAAACCATATAGTCAAATGAAACCAAGATGAGATTGATACTCAACGGCATCCTTGTTCTTGCGGTCTTATTTGCATCCTATGTTGAGTATGCCTACTTTATTGTCGTTCCACCCAAACTCGGCGAGGTTGTTCCTTTTTCCGTTCGGTCCCAAGGATCCTTTACTTTCGATCAAGATAAGGCGCTTAGGGGTAGGCGCGATATCGCCCTTTCCCGGTATGTTCCTTTGTATACCTATCTCCCGGGTATTGCCGAGAAAGTAAAAACAAGAATGGATGACCTGATAAAAGAGGTCTCATTTCTTCAAAAACAAAAGGTTTCTGTGGGTCAGAAATTGGTAACGTACGTATACGAAGAGTTCGGATTAAAGATCAGCCTGGATGAGGCGGACAAATTGCTTGGCTACAGGAATCTGACGAGCCTTTTGAACGGCATCCTAACTTTCGAAGAAACCATTCTCCAAAATATCATTGTAGAAGACCCGGAGCCATATGGTGGTAAAAACATAATTGAGGTGCTTTATTCTGAACCCAAGGGGATTGTCGCCTATCCCGCTGAGGAAGTCATTACCCTTAAGCAGGCTCGTTTCATGCTACAAGATAAAGTCACTCAAATGTTTTGGCAAGTCCATGAAGAAGTTTTGGACCCTGTTACAAAGATTTCACTATCCACTCTCCTGCCGACTTTGAAATACGACCAAAAGGAAAATGACAGAAGGATTCAAGAGATCGTCAGGCGTTATCCCTCCAAAGTCATAAATTATAGACCAGGGGATGTCCTCGTCCCGTTTCGAAAAGTACTCAGCGAAGAGGATTTATTGCTGATTGTGTCTCATGGTGAGTTTGCTAAAACAAATCTTTACGGCAATACCCCTTGGATACTTATGGTGATTCTGCTAATCGTCGTGTTCCATGACCGGCTTTTTTTGACAATCATTGACACAGAACGGCAAAAGACACTGCCTTTCCGGCCCCTCCTTTCTCTATTGATCGTTAGCATTTTCCTTTTTAAATCGTGCCTCTTGTTCACTCCTTTCCCTCTCTATTTTGTTCCTTTTGCCTTGCTTCCGCTCCTGGTTGTTCTTTTAAACTATGGAAGGATCACAGCCACCTGGTCTACGGTAATTGGAGCGATTTTGTTAACTCTATTTTCGACCCGAACCTTTGATATACTTCTTTTCTTCACTTTAGGAGGCTTGACTGCCGTCTTACTCTGTTCCAATATACAAAAACGAATTCATATTCTACTTCCATCTTTTGTCGTCGGAATTATTAATGTGGGCGTTCTTTTGGCTTATTCTGCAAAGTGGGAAAGCATAGCTCCTCTGATGGGGAACTGGCACGAAATGTGGACATTTTTCCAGGCTATGGCCTTCGACAAGCATTTGTCCGATATCTTGGGCTGGGCCTTTGTGGGCGGCGTTTTGGCAGGCCCCATGGCATTACTCCTATTGCCCATATTGGAGATGAGTTGGCGTGCCGCTTCCAACTTCAAACTTACAAAGTATTCTGACCTCCAACATCCCCTTTTGAAAGACCTTTTTGCCAAAATCCCGGCAACTTATCAACATAGCATGACAATGGCATTCCTGGCTCAAGCCGTGGGAGACGCAGTGGGTGCAAACACTCTCTTATTGAGAATAGGGGCCTATTATCATGATATAGGGAAAATGGCTGATCCCATGTTTTTTTCGGAGAATCAATCCAACGGAGAAAATCCTCATGATAATTTGGACCCGCAAGAAAGTGCACAAATCATAATCAATCATGTAAAATATGGCGAACAAATTGCGAGGAAAGTGGGGTTACCCGAAGTTATTGTGGACTTTATCAGACAGCATCATGGTACGCTGATTGTCGAGTATTTTTACAACAAAGCCGTGGCGGCAAACCCTGAGTCAAAACCCCGTAAGAAAGATTTTCGGTATTCAGGGCCAAAGCCCCAAAGCCTTGAAGCCGCCATATTGATGATAGTGGATTCGGTAGAAGCCACTTTCAGGTCCTTGGAGTCGATCACACGAGAGAAGATCGAGAAAATGATTATCCTCAATATTGTAAAAAGAATTGCTGATGGTCAGTTCGACGAATGTAGCCTTTCTACCCGTAACATCGCAAAAATTGTTGAGACATTGACTGATTCTTTAGAGGTCGCATCCCACTCGCGGGTTACCTATCCATGGCAGGAAAAAAACAAGCGTTAAAAAAGCTAAATTGATACTCTCTTTTCAGGAAACAGATTGAGTATATCTTTTTCTGATGCCTTACAGACCCCTCTTTCGGTTATAAAACCGGAAACAAGTTTTGCCGGTGTGACATCAAAGGCAAAATTGGCAGCCGGACTTTCTTTCGGAGGAATTAAAACACTTCTGATAGTCTCCCGGTCCAGTCCCTGTACATACCTTATTTCATCCGGATTGCGTTCTTCTATGGGTATCTCTTTTATTCCATCTTTTATATTCCAATCAAAAGTACTCGATGGCAGTGCAACATAGAAAGGTATGTTGTTATCTCTGGCCGCAAGGGCCTTTAGATACGTTCCGATTTTATTGGCAACATCTCCGGTGAATGTTGATCTGTCGGTACCGACGATAACCATATCAACCCTACCGTGCTGCATGAGATGGCCGCCGGCATTGTCTGCTATGACCGTGTGTTTGACACCATGTTTACCAAGTTCCCATGCCGTCAACCTTGAACCCTGGTTCAGGGGTCTGGTTTCGTCAACCCATACATGTACATCTATTCCGTTATTAAATGCAGCATAGATCGGAGCCGTAGCCGTGCCATACTCGATGCAGGCCAGCCATCCGGCATTGCAATGGGTAAGTAGATTAACTGTATCGCCTTGTTTTTTTTTGCTGATTTCATGAATCAGGCGTAATCCGTGTTCACCGATTTTTCGGCAGTTTTCAGCTTCTGCCTCGGCAACCTTTTCGGCTTCCTTACGTGCCATCCTAATTTTTTCTGAGGCGGTGTTTTGTGTTAACACTTCAGATAAAACTTTATCCACCGCCCAGGAAAGATTAACCGCCGTGGGTCTTGCCGCTTTTAACCTTTTGCATTCCTCTATCAGGTATTTATCCCTAAGGGTTTGAACCGGTGAATTCAAGGCGGCAAGATATACGCCGTATGCAGCCGTCACACCGATTAAGGGCGCACCTCTGACATACATCTCCTTGATGGCCGTGATAACATCATCAACGGTTTTAAGATCCGCAATGACAAATTCATGGGGAAGACGTCTCTGGTCGATAATTTTTACAGCATTTAAATCCGGATCCAGCCAAATGGGCCGGAGGTTTTTACCGTCTACTTTCAAAGTTTGAAGTGAGCTAAAGTTTGAAGTGAGCTAAAGTTAAGGAGTCGCTACGCTCCAGCTTCTATACAAATTGGCAGTATTCCTTAACTTTAGTTGTTCCGGTTAAAGTCAACATTTTTTTGGCCACAAAAAGCACAAAATTCACAATTAAGAAACTAAATCCTGAATAGTTTTAGAGGGTTGTTCCCAAGCTGCCTGTTTGCCGCATTCAATCTGTCTTCGTTCGATATCACCGCCACCGCCTGTTTTTCGTTGTTGTCATCGAAATATTTTTGGGCAACGTCCATGACCTGATTACGGGTCAGCATAAGAAGCCTTTGCTTGAATTGTTCTCGGATTTCATCTGATAAGAAAACGATCTTCCTGAAAAAAGCCTTTCTGGCCGCGGTCCCCGGGGGGTCGGGTTTGTCGATATCAGAGCATACCTGGAGGATTGCCTCTTTGATGTCTTCATCGCTGTAATTGCCGGATTTTATAAAATCCCAAGCATTATCGAATGTTTTTAGGGTAGAAACGATATGCGGATCCCTGTAAGAAGCAAAGCAAAACAGTCCGTTTTCCGAATTGTACACGGCAAATCCCCCATATGCCCCGCCTTTTTCCCGAACCTCGCGATGGAGATACAATGATCTAAGAATTTTGCTTATCACGGATAAGGCCGGTGCATTTTCATGTCCTAGGCGAACCGTCTCAAAAGTCTTGGCGACAAATGAAACGGAGGACGATGTGCTCCACCCTTCCCTGGGGATTTGATCATCAAAATCGATTTCCGGCGCAATAAATCCATGCCCCGACTTTAATGATTCCGGCCCTTGTTCAAGTAAATTTTGTATTGATTCTGTGGCTGAAAAAGCTGTTGAAATCGATTGTTCTTCACCAATCAGCGCCATTTTAAAGTTGTTGCCGGTAAAAAGAGTTTTACTGATAACGGATAGTTTTTCAGAGACGGATTTCAGTTTTTCGTCGGTAAGGTCGTCAGTTATCGTCTTTATGGTTTGAAGCTGCTGAATTCCGTGCCAGGCCTCGTTAAGTGCACTTGCTGGAGAAAAATTTCTTGATGCCATGGACATAGCCAACCTGTGACCGTTCTCCACAATCGTCGATTCCAGGCCTGCACGGTATTCCAAAAAAAGGCTTCTTAAGCGAACCAAATCTGAAAAATCGAATTTGAACAAAAGTTCTTCCATAATGTCAAATAGTTGAACCTGGTTGCGAACCAGACACTTTCCGTTAAAAGCAACAATGGGTATACAACCTCCTCCATTGTCAAAACCGATTCGGGCATGACACGATAAGCCGATACCGCCTGTATAGGCATCAATACGCTGTGCCATTTCTGTATAGTCATGTATGACGGTGCCGATCCTGGAAAAGGCATAACAGAAAAAAGGGACCAGGGGGACTAGTTTTTTTTTCAGTAACCCGCTTCCGGCAACCCCCAAAAAATAAAAAATGCCGGAGGTGGATTGCGGATAACAAGTGGCCGGAATTGTGTCATAAGAAGTTGATGCTTTCACAATTTGAACCGTGGGAGGAATTTCTTCAAGAGCCAATGTGGGAAGACAGGAAACGTCCTCTTTTTCTTCCTGGATTTGTTTTAACGCTTGGGTGTCCTCTTTTATTTTTTCAAATTCCGATGGTGCCATTTCAGCACAGATCCGTTCGAGTTCTGATGTGACTCGATGGCTCTCTCTCTCTCCCATGGACCGGTCAGGAACAAGAGAAAGAAGCACCCGGTGCGTATTGTCCAAGAAATATTTATTTATTCGGTTCTCAAAGAATGGACCTTTGGAAATCTCATTCCGAAGCCGTTGGATATCGGTATCGAATTGCAAAATTCTTACGGGATCACCTCCATGAAACCAGCTCCCGGCAAATGTCAACAGTAACTTGATGCCGTATGGGTAAGGTGTGTTTGTTACCTCTTTACGATGAAACTCCAGCTGATGAATAGCGGATTCAATCATTTTTTTATCGATACCGTTTTTCGAAAGATCCTCCAAAACATCCAATACTATAGTTTCGATTTTATCAGCATCAGATTCCCGAACATCCTTCAAGCCACAGACAAACATAGTGTCTCTGTTGTTCATATCAAAGCCGGTTCCGTCACAAAGAGCGGTTCCAAGATTTGAATCTATCAGCGCCTTACGCAGGGGAGATCCTGAATTCCCAAGAAGAATTTGGCCAAGCAGGGTTAAAATTAAAACCTCAAAAGGATCTTTGATATCGGCGGTGAGCCATGCCACACAAACCTGACATTTTTTTGATGGATCTTCATTTTTGTCCAATGGATAAAAATATGTCTTCTTTCTCGGCGTGCTCCAGCGGGGCTGGGAGGGGACATCGGTTTTTGGATCTATGCTTTCAAATTGCTTAAAAATCTTTTCGTTGATGAATTTGAGATGGTCCTTTAAAGGCAGGTCACCATAGGTATAAAAAAAGGCGTTGCTGGGATGATAATGCCGGCGATGGAAAGCCTTAAGTTGACCATATGTCAATTCAGGAATGACCGCAGGATCTCCACCTGAGTTGTAGCTGTATGTTGTTTCAGGATAGAGAGCATTTAAAATGGATCGAATCATTACCTGGTTCGGCGATGACATGGCGCCTTTCATTTCGTTGTACACAACCCCTTTATAAACCAGTTTCACCAAATCAGAACCTTTGGGGCCATCTTCTATTTCCATGCGGTGTCCCTCCTGCTTAAAGCTAAGCTCTTCAAGGTTGGGATAAAAAACAGCATCCAAATAAACATCCATAAGGTTATAAAAATCTGTTCGGTTCTGAGTAGAAAAAGGATACATGGTCCAGTCCGATGAAGTAAAGGCATTCATGAAAGTGCTCAAACTTCTTTTTAGCATGGAAAAAAACGGATCTCTTACGGGAAATTTATCAGAACCGCACAAAACGGTATGTTCAAGGATATGAGCAACACCGGTTGAATCAGAAGGAACTGTCTTAAAGGCTACGCTGAATGTATTTTCTTTGTCTTTATTACTGATGTGAGTATGCCGGGCGCCGGTTAGGGTATGTTCAAGCAGATAAAGAAATGCATTGATTTCTTTAAGCTCTGCGATCTGCCTGATAGAATAGTCAAAAATACGATCTCCTTCTTTAATGTCGGAGTTGTTGTGATCCAAAAGTATACTCATAACTAAACCCTCAATTAAAAATGTCTAAAAATGTTGTTTTTTCCCCAACAGGTTAGCCCTCATCAAACTGTCAAGAAATCATCAACACTTTGACTATTCATCAAATTCTCAATCTTCAATCGACAATGGGAAAGTCCTAAGCGGCGATATAAAGCCCGCGAGTTTTGCGAACAATTTTGCCCATTTTATGCAGACGATAAATAATATTTCGAAGTTTTTTTTCTTCAAAACCTGTTCTTGCTTGAATGTCGGCAAACCCTACACCTTTTCTGAATCGTTTAATGACTTCCAGCGCCCGGTCCGTAGAAGTCATTGCGGTTATGCCGGTTGATGCCTTGATTTTGGAGGCTTTTACACCGGAAATAGCACCGCCTCTTCCGGTCATTGCAGAGGACTTGATGAGCATTTCCAAACGATCCATTTTGGCCATGAGTTTGTCGATATCATTCCGACTCGGAATATTGTAATACTGGAGGAAGAACTTTACCATTGCATCAAAACTTACAGATTTGCCTTTTTTCTTTGCCATGCGATCCTCCTTGTATGACGGATTGTTTAAGATGGAAAAAATGACTAGTATAAGCAAAATATAAACATAAAAATTACTTGATACCATATAAAAAGTCAAGTTATACAATTTATTCACGATGCTGGATAATACGCCATTAATATGAACCGTTGAAAATAAGAATCTTTCGTGGTAATTTGACCCTGATTGATCGAAGACATATATTTGAGAGTCTCCTGTCAACGGATAGCGCCTGATCAAGTTTCGACCCGATTAAAATTTGAAGCTATACTGCATTTTTTATGAGCAACACCCGGATGAAAGAAGCAGAAAAACAACATGGTTCCAAAAAATCAGAGGGCTTTTTAAAAAAGTTTAATTTCCGTGAGCTTGTTAAACGGATAAAAAAGCTTCCAGGGGATCCCCATTATATCGCCATGGGTATGGCCATCGGGGTTTTTGTGGGCATAACCCCTACCATGCCGTTTCATACGGTTATCGCCGTGGCTCTGGCGTTAATCTTGCGCGGAAGTAAAGCCGCCGCTGCCATTGGTGTCTGGTTTGGCAACCCGATTTCCGCACCTTTTTTTTATCTGGGAAGTTATAAGATAGGAATTTTTATTTTCGGCCATCCAGCTCCCTTTGACGTAAAATACGAATCAGTTTTAGAACTTTTAAAGCTTGGAGCGGATGTTACTATTGCCATGATAGTTGGTGGAATAATACTGGGAATTCTTCCGGGTTTTGCCTCATATTTTATAACGCGTAAAATTATTACAACCATGCGATCGCGCAAAGCAGCAAGGCGTTAATCTTTTTCTTTATCCATTATTGCATTTTCACGAAACGATGACCTCACCAAAAACACTACTAATTTTTCATAATATCAGACCTCAAAAACAACTGGGGCAGCATTTTTTAGCGAATCAGACGACTGCAGAGATGATTGTGAATCGTTCCGGAATTTTACCGGAAGATGTTGTTCTGGAGATAGGTGCCGGCCTGGGTGCGTTAACAATTCCTGTAGCCCGAATAGTTAAGAAGGTTTTTGCGGTTGAGAAAGATCGCAAAATTATCGATATTCTGAAAACAGAAATTCTTGCAAGTAATCTTTCAAATGTTGTTATAATAGAAAAAAACATACTTAAGATTGAAATTAAATCGCTGGCAGACAACGTCGGACGAAAAATGGTGGTCATGGGCAACCTTCCTTACAACATCTCTTCTCAGGTTCTTGTTCAATTGATTCATTCCAGAAAGGCGGTAGCCCGGGCGGTTTTTATGCTACAGAAGGAACTGGCCCAGCGCATTACTGCACAACCCGGCTGCAAGGATTATGGAAGACTCACCGTGATGCTTAGTTACTGTTCCGACATAAAAAAAATAGCAGATGTTAAAGCTTCTCTTTTTTTCCCAAAACCCAAAGTAGATTCCGAAGTTCTTGAATTTAGATTTAAAAAAAATTTAGCATATCCCGCTAATGATGAGACCTTCTTTTTCAGTGTCATCAAAGCGGCTTTTGGAAACAGACGAAAAATTCTTAAAAACGCGCTTGCGGCAAGCGCACTGAATATTGATGCAAGTGATGCCAAAAATATACTTCAAAGGTCAGGCATAGATCCCGTTCGTCGGGCTGAGACACTTACGGTAGAGGAATTTGTTAGACTGAGCAACAACTTGGGATCTACTTAGGTTTCACTATAATTGTCGCCGCATTATCGTTATCCAGGTATTTCTTCGCCATATTGGACACCTCTTCTTTGGTGATAGAAGCATAATCCTTCATTATCGTGCGGCTCCAGTCGAGTTGTTGGGGATGTTTTTCGGAACCCGTAAGGACTGTATTAAGCCAATAGGTGTTTTCGCGCATCATTTCTTTTATACTGGTAAGGGTTGGAGATAAGGCCCGGCCCAATTCATCCTGGGTGACGCCATCAGCAGCAGGTCCGGATACTATTTTTTTTACTTTTTTTACTAACATATTTGATTCTTCAGGATTAATATAAACTCCTGCCTGAAAAATCCCATATTCCGGATAAGCCCGGCTCGGTCTGTTAAAGGCAAAGATTGAATAAGCGGAACCAAGCTTTTCACGTATCTGCTCACGCATCCTGTCCGAAATAATATCAGCCAATACGGATAAACGGCGGGTTCTGCTTATATTCCATAGATCTTCCGTTGGATAGGCCACGATGACCATGCCTTTAGGAATTTTTGTCATCACAGATATCTCCCGAAATTGGCCCACAGGAAATTCGGGCAACCTCGACTCTAATGACTTATAGATTTCGGTATGCAGGGAAAGGGTACCCAAATATTTAGCAGTCAATTTTATGACCGAATCCATATCAAAATCTCCAACGACCGATACTTCCATGGTATCCGTTTTTAATGATGGTTTGATCCAAGACCGGATATGCTCAAGGGTCAACTGCTTGAATTCTTCATAAGAGGGAAGTCCGAAACGGCTGTCTCCACCGGCAAGAAAACGGTTTCCTGAAAGTACCATGGCGCCATCGATCGAGCCCGAAAGTTCCAGATATTCCTGTCTGAACCGTTCCATGGAAAGCGTATAAGCATCTTCTCGAAACCCAGGATCAACCAGGTGTGCATAAAAGAGCTGAAACAACAGCGGCAATTCTTGGCTAACGGTTTCCCCTTTGAATATAAAACGGTCTTCTTCAACATCGAAAAAAACATCCGTGCTTTTTCCGGCCATGGCACGTTCGAGCCCGTCTTTGTCTAAGGCTCCGAGTCCGCTTTCGTTAATTACCTTTGTGCTCAGTGCAGCAAGGCCGGGTCTTTCTGAGGGTTCGGAAGCTCTTCCCGAGCCAAAGGCAAGATTAATCAGCACTTGATTGGCCTTAAAATCGGTTTTCTTCATATTAAGGCGGGCACCGTTTTTGAAATCGACCTGAACAACTCCCAAGTCGGGGATCTTTTTTGTCCGGATAATCGACCCTTCTTCCCCGGGTTCCTTAAGATATGGGAACGCTAAGGTTTTCTTTTCAGATGGTCTTGATACTTTTACCTTTTTGCTTTTGTGATAAGCGCCAAGTATCTGCGAAAGAGGATCTTTATCCGTCCCTGTCAGTTGTGCATTGCCGGTTACAAGTAAAAGCCTGTGTTCCGGCGACCAGATCTCTTTGAAGGCATCGTGCACATTTTGTAAAGTCAGAGCGTTGATAAGGGGAGTAAAAAGTTCTTTTTCCTGTTCCGGCGACAAAAAAACTCGATCTGAATTAAGGTTCCATATTATCTTTCGTGCCAGATGCCGGCTGTCGCGTGTGGAAGCTTTTTTTACTGCGTTGTCAAGCCCTGAAAGATAATCTTTTTTAACCCTTTCCAATTCTGATTGAGTAAACCCGAATTTCAATGCCTTTCTCAAGATTTGTTCGATAAGAGAAAGAGATCTCTTCCAGTTTTCCGGGCTGCACTCGGCGGTGATCTCGGCATATTTCATTTGATTTAAAAAATATCCCGATCGGATGGATGCCGAAGTAAAGGGAGTACCCGCTTTTCTGACCCTGGCATTCAGTCGGTCCTGGACGATGCGATTGGCAATATTTTCGATCAATCTATCTTTTTGAAAAGCAAGAGAATCCGGTTTCTTGGAAACCTTTTCCACAACTTCAATGCTTGTCGTTGTATTTCCCGCTTCTTTTTCGAGGTGATAAAAAGGTGTTATACCCAGATGATTTATCTTTCCAAAATCGGGATCGGGCATCGGAGGTGCCCGGGTCGATAATGAAGAGAAATCTTCCTTTATTAGTGAAATCGCCGATTGGGTATCAAAATCTCCCACCATGACAAGGATCATTTTCTCCGGCCGGTACCAGGTATCATAAAACGCCTTTAAACGCTTTTGATCAGTCTTTTTCAGTATCTCTTCTTTGCCTATGGGAAGTCTTTTAGATATTTTTGCATGAGGAAATTCAAAATTCAATGTCGCAACATATGTACGATACGATGCAGAATCTCGGGTTCGCTTTTCGGCCAAAACCACCCGCCGTTCACTGTCAATCTCCGACGGTAAGAGAAGCGCACCTTCAGCATAGTCTTTGATTACCGTCAGACCCTTCTTAAGATTTTTCCTGTCACCCTTCGGCAAAAGAATGTCATAAACGGTTTCATTAAATCCGGTATGGGCGTTTGCATCGGCCCCAAACTGCATTCCGATACTCTGGAAATATTTTACCAGTTCCCCGGGCTTAAAATTTGTCGAGCCGTTGAAAAGCATGTGTTCCAAGAAATGAGCCAATCCCTGTTGATCGTCTGACTCGTGTAGTGAACCTGCCTGAACATTCAGGTGCATACTGACCCTGTCTTTGGGTCTGTGATTTTTCATTAATACATACCTGAAACCATTCGGCAGTTTTCCAAATATAAGAGCTGGATCCGGAAGAAGATCGCCTTTCTCATGAGGCCATTTGACAAAAGCGTTTATATTTTCACCAGCACTTTTTTTCTCGCCCGGCACAGTTTGATCAATCAAAGTACATGAAAATAAAATAACTATTATAGCAGCAGATAATAAAAGTTTTGTAATAAAATAAACGTTAAACTTTTTAATCATGATTATACTCCTGGAGTGAGTAAATTTTTAATCGTAAGATTTTAGGGCCTCGGAAAATATTAAATACCTCTAAGATTACGCCGGATTTTGGTTCGAATTGGAGGCTTACCAACGGGTGCATACTTTAAGTTTTTACGGATTGGTGCAACAAAGAATTCGGGAAAAGACAAGCAAGATAAGACAATTATTTTTTTTCAAGACCCTTACCATTGGAAAACGTAGTGTTAAAAACTTAAAAAGCCTTCAGTATGTCCGGCTTTACTCATAAGGCATACTAAAGGCTTGTTTTTGGAACTTAAAATTCAAAAGCCCGTCGATTCATTCCTTAAATATTATTTTTTAACATAAAGACCGCGCGACTTTGCTTCAATTTTCCCTTTCTTTGTCAGTTTATAAAGCGCATTGCTCAGCTGTTTTGAATTAAATTCGGTTTTTTCTTTAAGCTGGGCCACGGTAATTCCTTTCTTGGTCTTTTTAATAGCATTTAGTATGGTGTCAATAACCGTTGGTGGTTTGGCTGGAGCCTTTTTTGCAGCTACTTTCTTCTTCGGCGCAGTCTTTTTGATAGCAGAACCTGCCTTCTTTGCCTGAAGTTTATCAACCTGTTTAGTGATCTTTTCAACTTGCCTGGAAAGGGAAGATAGAGACTTGCTTATTGTCTTTAATTGATCTTTTAATTTCTTCATTTAAATTTCCTCCTTGATCACTATTTTTTATGCACAGTTAATACGTTTTTGTTTTGTAATCTACTATATCTTTTTTTTAAAAGTCAACAAAATATGTAAAACATATAAAAAGATCGTACAACTGTTGACAATGCGTTAACCGTATGAAAAATAAATCTGTTTGACTAAATTAAATAAATTTCCCGACCACTCGTTAATTTACAGATTCTAAATGAAAAAGAATTCTCGCATCCCCTATAAAAAAGCACTGAATCCTTCCCAACTACAAGCCGTCAATTTCAAAGGTTGAGAAAAGAAATGGGACCATTTTCAAAGAACCGCTCTTTTCCCAGAAAACAAACCTTGGCCAATATTTTCAGCCGGGCGGTGAACAAAGTTCTATTCGTTGAAGATGTGGTTTTATCTGATTATCCTCATTTTGCTCCTCATATAGAAGCCATAGTTGCACTCTCCAATGCTTATCGAAAACAAAAAGCCGAAAACATTTTTTTTGATTATGACGACCTTTTAATATATTTAGAAATGCTTTTGAAAAACCACTCTGACGTTCGTGATAATATTTGCTCAGTATACCATTATATAATGGTTGATGAATACCAGGATACTAATAAGATTCAGGCGGAAATCATATATCTTCTCGCCGGTATCAAACAAATTTTGGTTCAAAAGATTAAAGAGATTCATCGTAACGGTATTCCTCTAAACCAGATCGCAGTCCTTTTTAGAGCAAGTTTTCATTCCTTTGATCTTGAAATCGAACTGAGCAGAGATGGAATTCCCTTCATCAAAGTGGGTGGTTTTAAATTCACCGAATCCGCACACATTAAAGATGTCCTGGCCCATCTCAGAGTCCTTTCCAATCCCCTTGACAGGATAAGCTGGTATAGAATACTTCTCCTTTTGGATAATATCGGTCCTAAAACCGCTATGGATATTTATGAAACAATCCTGGCTGAAAAAGCGGGATATACCGGAATTTTTGCCGTCCAACTCAAATCGAGACGATCAAAGGGTATGGTAAGATTAAAAGATCTTTTTTCAACCATTGATTCAAAACCCATGTCCGTTTCCCAAATGGGTGAAGCTATTGTCAATTACTATGTTCCCATATTAAAGGAAAAATATGATGATCATCCGAAACGCACAAGAGATCTTGAGGGACGGTTTCCTTCCATACATGCTTTGCACAGGAAAAAGGAGCTTGAAGAAGAACTGAGGCTAATGTACGTTGCTTCGACACGAGCTAAAAAAAATCTGTTCTTTACATATCCGGTTCAAGTTTATGATAGAAGCTCGGGAATGATCTTGAATCGCCCCTCCCGTTTCATCGATGATATACCTGACGATATTCTTGCAAAGTACTAGGCGGATACATGAGTACGAAACGCTTGAGCTTGACAATTTAATCTGCCCTGAAAAACCTGGTCCTTTGGGCCAGGTCAGAGTTCTCCGGCTCTGCCTTGGAGTTTGGTGTCTTAAATCACAAATCCCAAGCACCAAATTACAAATTAACCCGCCTTAGGCGGGTAAATCTCAAATTACAAGTTACAAACCGATTCAAAGCGATTATTTTATTGTTTGGGAGTTTGAATTTCGGTCATTGTTATTTATTTGTTTTTTGGGATTTGCTATTTGGAATTTCAATAAGTCAATGAATTTTTAATAAAGCAAATCCCTTCTGGGGATAACCAAATCCTGGTCCTCTGGGCCAGGATTCTTTACTATCTTATGATAAACTCTAAAAATCTCGATGCCGTATAATTTCGCCCTCTATCAGGTAGATGACTTCTTCGGCAATATTGGTTGCATGGTCTGCAATACGTTCAAGGTGACGGGAGATCAAAAGCAAATTGATAAAATACTCCCCTTGATCCGGGTTGTCTTTAATGGCATCCTTCACCATACGGTGGGCTTTCGCGTTGATTTTATCAACTTCATCATCCAGAAGGCATACCTTGAAAGCGAGGTCCACGTCCATGTTTACGAGGGCGTCCAAACTTTTTTTGAGCATGGCCTCGGTTTTTTCAGCCATTGAATAAAAGTCAAAATCAAAGTGCAGTTTTTTACCCTTTGAGATATATTGTATACCCCGGGCGATGTTCACGGCTTCATCAGCGATTCTTTCAAGGTCATTATTGATCTTGATCACTGCAGTGATAAATCTAAGGTCCACCGCAACGGGTTGATACAAAGCCAGAATCTTTAAACATTCTTCTTCGACGTCAACTTCCATTTCATCAATCTCGTAATCGGACTTTATGATCTTGTCGGCAAGGTTTGAATCTCTATTTTCGATGGCTTTTGTTGCCATGTAGACGCGTTCTTCCACCATGGCTCCCAGACTTAAGATTCTCTTTTTTAACTTTTCCAATTCTCTATGGAAATGTTTGGGCATAAAATTCACCTCTAACCAAAACGGCCGGTAATATAGTCTTCCGTCTGCTTGAGTTGCGGCCGTGTAAATAAGGTGTCGGTATCATTCACCTCTATGAGCTTGCCGATGTAAAAAAAGGCGGTGACGTTTGAAACTCTGGCCGCTTGTTGCATGTTATGTGTAACGATAATAATGGTAAAGGCTTTTTTCAAGCCGTGGATAAGCTCTTCAATCTTCTGGGTCGCGACGGGATCCAGCGCTGAACAGGGTTCATCCATTAACAGGACTTCAGGCTCTACAGCAAGAGCCCGGGCAATGCAAAGGCGCTGTTGCTGTCCGCCGGACAGGCCAAGCGCCGAATCGTTCAGCCTGTCTTTAACCTCATCCCAGAGCGCTGACTGAACAAGGCTTTGTTCTACACGATCTTTAATAAGGCTTTTGTCCCTGATCCCATTTACCTTTAAACCATATGCGATATTTTCAAAAATAGTCTTGGGAAAAGGATTCGGTTTTTGGAATACCATGCCGATTCGGTTGCGTAAGGACACCACATCAACTGAAGGTGCATAAATATCCGTGTTATCGAGTAACAGCTGTCCCTCTACACGACTGTTCGGTATAAGGTCGTTCATGCGGTTCATGCATCTTAAAAATGTGCTTTTGCCGCAACCCGACGGACCAATAAGGGCCGTGACCTGTTTTTCGTAAACCTCAAGTGAGACGTCATGTAACGCTTCAAAGTCGCCGTAATAAAAATTCAAATGCTTTGAAGCCATTTTCAATGGTTTTTCCATATCCATATCTTTTATTGCATGCGCTTCCTTAGTCGGGAGCGCCATATGATGGCGATCAAATTTAAACCCAGAACCAGTACAATCAATACCAGAGCCGTTCCATATTGAAGAGGGCGCGTGGCTTCAATTTCTGTACCGGCGGTGGCCAGAACATATATATGATATGGCAATGCCATTATTTCATCGAACACAGAGGATGGCAGGCGCGGTGAAAAAAATACCGCGGCAGTAAACATTATGGGTGCGGTCTCACCGGCGGCACGGCTGATTCCCAGAATACCGCCGGTCAATATACCCGGCAATGCCGCAGGAAGAACCACTCGAAAAATGGTTTGCAATTTGGTCGCGCCAAGCCCCAAAGAAGCTTCACGGTAAGTATCCGGTACGGCCTTGAGCGCTTCTTCGGCAGAACCGATGATAACGGGTAATGTCATTGCACCCAAAGTGAGTGCTCCGGACAGGAGACTGACGCCAAATTCCAGGTAGATGACAAAAAATGCCAGGCCAAAAAGACCAAA
Source organism: Deltaproteobacteria bacterium (assembly GCA_019308685.1). Lineage (GTDB taxonomy): Bacteria > Desulfobacterota > Desulfobacteria > Desulfobacterales > UBA11574 > S5133MH16. The sequence continues at coordinate 1,262 of JAFDHQ010000056.1, read as the reverse complement.
AACTACGGAAGGAACCCCTGCAAGGTTGTTAATCCCCAGGCGAATAATTCTGAGAAATCGACCCGGGCGGGCATATTCGTTTAAATAGATTGCCGAGGCCACACCAATGGGAAAGGCGAAGAGAATCGCCCCCAAGCTTAGACCTATAGTACCCACAATGCAAGGAAGGATTCCCCCCTTGGTCATGGAATCCATGGGCGGCTGGGTTAAAAAGGTCCAGTTAATGGCTCTCCACCCCTTAGAAATCATGAAATATAATATAATCACCAGCGCAATACCATTAATCCAGGCTGCGCTACGGAAAATGCCAAACACAATTTTCTGGATGGTTTTACGCCTGCCTATAGAAGAATAAGCTGATTTAGAAATTTCGCTTTGGGTTCGTCTAATTTCTTCGGGTGTTGTTCTTAAATGGGAAAGCGGAAAATTGTCCATAACTTTGATTCCTGTTGTTTGCATAATGTCTGTGCCTAAAGTGACGCCTCCCCAACCTGCCTGTATTTATGGGAGATATGTTCAGCTATGATATTAAATATAAACGTAAAGATAAAGAGCACAATCCCGGTGGCAAATAGTGCATAGTAGTGATCGCCGCGAAATGGCGCTTCAGCCATTTCAGCAGCAATACTGGCCGGCATTGGCCGGGCCGGGTCAAAAATCGAGGAGGGAATCATGGCGGCGCCACCCGCAACCATCAGCACGACCATGGTTTCACCGATCGCCCTGGACATTCCTAAAATAACCGCCGTGCTTATACCGGAAATCGAGGCTGGAAGTATTACCCGAACAATGGTTTCCAGATGGGTCGCCCCAAGCGCCAATGAAGCCTCTTTTAGATTGGTGGGTACGCTGTAAATGGCATCCTCTGAAATACTGCAAATGGTTGGGATTGACATAAAGGCCAGCATAATGGATGCATTGAAAATGTTCAAACCGGTCGGAATGTCAAAGACCTCCTGTAAAAACGGTGCCACCACAATCATTCCAAAAAAGCCGATGACCACCGAGGGAAGTGCCGCAAGAAGTTCCACAACGGGTTTAACAATCTCCCGGATTTTGTGCGTGGCCATTTCCGCCAAATAGAGAGCAGTCATTACTCCCAACGGAATAGAGATAATAGCGGAAAAAAGAGTGACGACCAATGATCCCATGATCAGCGGAAATATTCCGAATTCCGGTGGATCATAAGTGGGATACCAGTATTCTCCGAAGATGAAATCTTTTACCGAAACTTGCTTGAAGATCGGTAAGCCTTCCATGAA
>JAFDHQ010000055.1 GCA_019308685.1 Deltaproteobacteria bacterium | reverse complement strand
TCGCCGCTGAAGCACCCGCTGCCGTAAAATATAAATTTAGTAAAAATGGATATACTTGAGCAATATTTGCAAAGAAGTCAGGAGCTTATTGGAAATGTAGATTTGTACCCTTTTCTCACTCTATTTCATATGCGATGTTGACCTGAACACGAATTTGGCTTTCCCCTATCTCAATCGGCGGTGCTCCCGGAGCTTCGGCTTTCATTTCGGCTGCTCGAAACATATGTGCCCGGGTCGGTATGTGAATCGGTTGCGTGCTGAGTGAAACAATACGTTTTAACTTCACTCCCGCCGCCTCGGCCAGAGTTCTGGCCCGATCCATGGCTTCCCGAGTCGATCGTTTTAAGGCTTCTTTTTCTAATGCCGCTTTATTTTTAATGTAAAACTGAATATGACTAATGTTGTTGGAACCGCTTTCCAGAGCTTTCCCGATAATCATGGAAACATTCTTGGATAAAGGCTCAGGTTCGAATCCTTCCATCGTAATTTCAATGACATTATGTACTTCATACCCTTTAATTTTGGGCGGCCTGGCTTTATAATCCTTTTGGGGCGTAACGCGATAGTTGGAAGTCTTAAGTTTTAGATCTTTAATGTTCAAACCCTTGACGGCCTGTATAACCGCTTTGGTTCTGCCGGCATTTTCTGAGCTAACCTTTTCTAAATCTCGCCCTTTAGTCACCACGGCAACCGAAACCTTGGCTGAATCATTCTGTCCCATGACCTCGGCACTGCCTTGGGTTGCCTTGGGTATGAATTAAATTAAGATCCCGAGCAGACGGACATTGACCAAAGGCAGAATGCGCGATGAACAGCAGACTCACCGTAAGTATCTGAATAAATGCTTTTTTCATTGCTGACTCCTTTAATTTTTATAGTTATTTTTTTGCCAAAATAAATGATTTATAGCAAGTTTATTGGTTAATCAATCACTTTTTGACCTTTGATTTTGTTTCGAAATCTTTTAAAAATTATGAATAGGATAATTTATAGACAAATTGTTCTCATTAACTTTGCCGCAGCTCGGGCTTACGGGTGCTTCAGCACAAGTTTCAGTCGGTTGGAAAGAGATACACGCCGTCGTGGAGCGTTCTCCCTGTATTGGGATTCAAATGCGTTTGCCCTGTCTGAAAAATGCAATTCCCTTGAATATTCCCTTCAAGTTTAGTATCCTTTATAATTTTGTTGAAAGCTGGATTTGATATACTGTGCCGTCAGAAGTTACGTTTGCTGTGGCATTGTAAATCTGACAAAATTGGATGGAACATCAAAAAACAGGGCCGGATGCAACGGGCCGGTAAAGAAAACCTATGGTTATGGTAAAACGAATAATTATCACTTTGATTGGATTAATTGTGTTGATTGGCGGGTTGGCCGGGATTAAATACCTTCAGATTGAGCGGATGACTGCCTATGGAGACAATGTTGTGCCGCCCCCGGAAGTTGTTACAACGGCGACGGCCAAAAACGACTCATGGGAATCTTTTCTAACCGCCGTCGGGTCCCTGGAAGCTGTTCAAGGGGTGGCGGTTACCGCGGAACTCAAGGGAAAAGTCGTGCGTATCGCCTTTGAGCCGGGAACCATGGTGGAAACAGGAGACCTCCTGATAGAGCAGGATACGTCTGTGGAATCGGCGCAGTTGCGCGCGGCCGAGGCTGAAGTGGCGCTCGCAAAAATAAACTTTAAGCGCTCAAAAGAACTGGTTGCCGCTAAAACCATATCCCAATCTGATTTTGATAATGCCGATGCAAAGTTCAAGCAGGCGGTGGCCCAAGCAGACAACATTCGCGCAATTATCGGGAAGAAGACCATTCGAGCCCCATTTGCCGGCCGTCTCGGTATCCGCCAGGTGAACCTGGGGCAAACGCTTAATGAGGGGGATGAGATTGTTTCGCTCCAGTCCCTTGATCCCATTTATGTGAATTTTCTGTTACCGCAGCAGCGGCTTGCCCAGGTGTACCCGGGCCTCGCCATTCGACTGACCACCGATGCATTTCCAGGACAGGTGGTTTCCGGAAAAATTACAACCATAAACCCCCAGGTTGATGCCGCTACCCGAAATATCCGGATACAGGCAACCGTAGCAAACCCGTCAGAGCTGCTTCGGCCCGGTATGTACGTGAACGTGTCCGTGGTGTTGCCGGATCAGATTGAGGTGCTCACCATTCCTGCCACCTCAGTACTTTATGCGCCTTACGGAGACTCCGTGTTTGTAGTTGAGAAGAAAAAAAATAATGCGAATGAACCGTCCGGCCTGGTACTTAACCAAAAGTTCGTACGTTTGGGAAAAAAACGCGGGGACTATATATCGGTTGTCTCCGGGCTCAAACAGGGGGAGACAGTCGTAAGTACCGGCGTATTTAAGCTTCGAAACGGCCAGGCCGTTGTTATAGATAACACCCTGTCACCGGATTTCAAGCAAATGCCCAAACCGGCGGATGCATAATCAAAGGATACGAAACATAAGTAAATTTCCTTGTAACTCAGGTAGACAAACCGACGTTAGCCGTTCTATCTGAATCGTTACGTTCAACTTTTATCATTATCTTTCGTGTCCATCCATAAATGAGGATTTTTGTTCAAGATCAAGGCATGCGAGAAAAATAACCGCAGGCATATAGTTGATATTCCGAGGATTATTTTTTGAGCATAACGCAGAGACTTGTCCGCCTCCGGCGGATTGGGCAAAAAGACCATTTATGGATGGACAATAGTTAAGTCATGAAACTAACCGATCTGTTTATCCGACGCCCGGTCCTTGCATTGGTGGTTAATCTTGTGATCATTATTGCCGGCTTGCAGGCGATTCGGTCGCTCAATGTTCGCCAGTATCCCCGCAGCGAGAACTCTGTGGTTACAGTCACGACGATTTATGTGGGTGCAAGCGCCGATCTTGTCCGAGGATTTATTACCACCCCTTTAGAGCGGGCCATTGCCGCGGCCGACGGCATTGAATATATTGAATCTCAAAGCGCACTGGGCCGCTCCACGATAAACATTCGCCTGAAACTCAATTACGACCCGATCCAGGCGCTTTCTGAAATAAGTTCCAAGGTAGATCAGGTTCGAAACGATTTGCCCCCGGAGGCAGAGGTTCCGATCATCAATGTGGAATCGGCTGAGAGCCGGTTTGCCTCATCGTATCTGAGTTTTACTTCCGATGTACTGATGCAAAATGAGATCACCGACTACCTGGTGCGTGTGGTGCAACCCCGACTCTCTGCGGTAGAAGGGGTGCAACGGGCCGATATCCTTGGCGGCAGGACATTTGCCATGCGCATCTGGCTGAAGCCCGATCGAATGGCTGCGTTCAACATCAGCCCGGTTCAGGTCAGACGTGCCCTGGCCGCCAACAATTACCTTGCCGCGGTGGGCCGCACCAAAGGAGCGTTGATTCAGGTGAATCTGACCGCCGATACGGACCTGCGCTCCGTGGAAGAATTCAAACGGCTGGTTATTCGGCAGCAGGATGGTGCTATTATAAGACTTGAGGATATCGGAGACATCGTGTTGGGGGCGGAAGACTATGATACGGAAGTGCGTTTTTCAGGACAAACCGCTGTGTTTATGGGCATCTGGCCCCTGCCAAACGCCAATTCCCTGGATGTCATTAACCGGATTCGTGTCCAGATGCAAGGCATCCAAAAGGAACTCCCCACAGGCATGGAGGCGAGTGTTGCTTACGATGGCACGAAATACATCAAGAACGCCATTCGAGAGGTGACCAAAACGCTAGGGGACACCCTGCTCATCGTTGTGATCATTATTTTTCTATTTCTCGGATCCTTTAGATCCGTATTAATCCCTGTGGTCGCCATTCCCCTGTCTCTTATCGGCGCGGTGTTTCTGATGCAGATGTTTGGCTTTACCCTTAACTTGCTCACCCTGCTTGCCATCGTACTTTCCGTAGGGCTTGTGGTGGACGACGCCATCGTGGTAGTGGAAAATGTGGAACGGCATCTGAGAAGAGGGCTGTCGCCGTTTAATGCCGCAATACTGGGAGCCCGTGAACTTGTCGGCCCTATCATTGCCATGACGGTTTCCCTTGCAGCGGTCTATATTCCCATCGCTTTGCAGGGAGGGCTTACCGGAACTCTTTTTAGGGAGTTTGCGTTTACCCTTGCCGGTGCGGTGACCATTTCCGGTGTGGTGGCCCTGACGCTTTCCCCGATGATGGCATCCAAATTACTGAAACCGGGAATTGGAGAACGCGGGCTGGCCGGAAAAATTTCCCGGGGGTTCAGCCGTCTCAGAGACGCATACGGACGATTGCTGGATGTTACCCTTAATGCCCGGCCGGCGGTCTATATGGTGTGGATGGTGGTCAGTTTGCTCGCCATTCCTATGTTTATCATGTCTCCGGTAGAACTTGCACCTTCTGAGGATCAGGGGGTGATTTTCGGCATCATCGATGCCGCAGCCAACGCGACCCTTGACCAGACCAGCCATTCTGCAGCTGCGGTCAACCGGATTTTCTTCAGTATACCGGAGACGGATCACACGTTTCAGTTGACGATGCCCTCTTCCGGATTCGGCGGTATGGCCACCGTCCCGTGGAGCGAACGAGAACGGACGATTTTTCAGATTCTGCCTGAAGTACAGCAAAAATTGCATGCCATACCCGGGGTTCGAGTACTTCCAGTAACACCGCCGGCGCTTCCCGGTGGCGGTGAGTTTCCCGTTGAGTTTGTCCTGGCTTCCACGGCTGAATCGGAACGGATCCTCTCCTTTGCCAGGCAGATTCAGATCAAGGCCATTCAGAGCGGTTTGTTTGCCTTCCCCCCTATTATTGACGTCAAAATTGACCAGCCCCAGGCAGAACTGGTTATTGATCGTGACCGGGTGGCGGATCTGGGACTTAATCTCGAGCAGGTGGGGCTGGATATGGCGTCCATGCTGGGGGGAGATTTCGTGAACCGGTTTAACATCGCCGGACGCAGCTACAAGGTCATTCCCCAGATCAAACGGGTGGATCGACTCAATCCGGAACAACTCAATGATATCTACATCACCGGTCCGAATGGAAATCTGGTGCAGTTCAGCACGGTCGCTTCCATTCGTAACACCACCGTAGCACGCTCCATGAACCGCTTTCAACAGTTAAATGCCGTAAAGATCAGCGGAGTGTCGGTGCGCCCCCTGGATGAAGCGCTTCGGTTTCTTGAGGACGAAGCTGCAAAAATTCTTCCAAAAGGCTACGTGATCGATTACACTGGAGAGTCACGTCAGCTTCGCATGGAAGCCAATAAATTCCTGCCTGCCTTTGGGCTTGCCGTGGTGCTTATTTTTTTAGTGCTGGCTGCCCAATTTAACAGTTTTCGCGACCCCTTTGTCATCCTTGCAGGGTCGGTGCCGCTGGCCATATTCGGCGCGTTGGTTTTCACTTTCCTTAAAATGCCGGATCCCAATATTCCGTTTTGGACCCACGGCTGGACCTCTACCCTGAATATCTATTCCCAGGTGGGCCTTGTGACCTTGGTGGGACTGGTGTCAAAAAACGGCATTCTTATTGTGGAGTTTGCCAATAAGCTCCAGATACAGGGACGATCCAAACATCAGGCGATTCGAGAGGCGGCCTTGACCCGGCTGCGCCCGATTCTCATGACCACCGGGGCCACCATTGCCGGTCATTTCCCGTTGACCCTGGTTACCGGCGCAGGCGCTGCGGCCCGAAACTCCATCGGCCTGGTAATCGTTGGCGGCATGACTATTGGCAGCCTTTTCACCCTTTTTGTTGTTCCGTCTATTTACATGCTGATTGCACGGGATCATTCCACAGAAGAGGCGCTGGAACCGATTGGATTGGAAGGATTACCAGATGCCGCGGTCACAGTATCACCGGAATAAGCACAGTTGCCGACACTGCTATACCTCAGAAAATACCGCTCCGGCAAAAAGATAACGGTGTAAATGTTCTTGATTTTTTATAAAAATATATGTAATCGAGGCCTTTTTACCTTATGAAAATATAAAACATATAACCATTTTCGATAACAATTGATGCAGGTCTCAGTTTTTATTTAATGCTGATTGGAGGACCATCCAAATGGCTCAAAAGCCAACCTATGAAAAATTGGAACAACGGATTCAGGAACTTGAAAAAGCAGCCCTTGAGCGCCAAAAGGTGGAGAGGCCGCTAGAAGAGTTCGAACAGGAAAAAGAAATAATACTCAAAAGCTTATTCGAACATGTCATATATCAAGATACTGAAATGAGGATTCTATGGGCCAACCGTGCTGCCTGTGAATCGGTGAATATGCCCCATGAACAATTATTGGGCCGTTTCTGTTATGAGATATGGCCCAAACGCAGTTCCCCTTGTCCGGACTGCCCGCTCAAAAAAGCCATGGAAACGGGTCAACCTGAACAGGTAGAAAAATCTACTCCTGACGGTAGAGCCTGGTTTATCCGGGGCTATCCCGTACAGGATGCAAGCGGTAAAATTATAGGGGCCATTGAATTGACACTAGACATTACGGATCGCAAACAAGCCGAACAAGAGTTGCGCAATGCTCACGATAAGTTGGAGCAACGGGTTAAAGAGCGAACTGCTGAGCTGGTAAAGGCCAACGAAGAACTCCGCCGGCAAATAGAAGAGCGGAAGCGGGCTGAAGAGCAGCTGCTGGATAGGGAACAGCTCATGAAGACGATACTCGCTGTCTCTCCGGTGGGGATCTGCTTGGTCCGAAATCGGATAATAGAACAGGCCAACAGGGCCATGGACCGAATCTGGGGTTACCAAGAGGGGTCCCTGGTCGGAAAAAGCACCAAAGTGCTCTATTCGGATGATGAGGAGTATAACCGTGTGGGTCACGAGTTTTACTCGGAAATTGAGAAAAAGGGACTCGGAAGTTTGGAGACACGATGGGTAACCCAAGATGCCAGGGAAATTCAATGCCTTCTTCAGGGAAGTCCTTTGGATCCGTCTGATTTATCCAAAGGGGTTATTGTGGCTGCGATGGATATTACCGAGTTCAAGCGGGCTGAAAATCTTGTTTTCAATCTTTCTCAAATGCTGATGCAAGCCCAGGAACGTGAGCGGCAGATGATTTCCCGTGAACTGCATGACAGCATTGCCCAAAACCTTTCTACACTGAAAATCGGCTGTGATCTGATTTTTGACGATCAACCGGCAATATCTCATGAATTAAAGGTGAAGATGGCAAAATATTCCAACCTTATCGACCAGACAATTTCAACGGTTCGGAATCTGGCCTATGATTTACGGCCGCCGGTTCTGGATGAAATAGGGCTTGTGAAGGCGCTTGAGATATATTGCGACGAGTTTTCCGAAAATAGTGGAATAAAAGTTGATTTTCAATCAGCCGGTATACATAAATTAAATTTTGATTCTAATACTGAAATCCATCTTTACCGTTTGGTGCAAGAAGGCCTGAACAATATCCGTAAACATGCCCATGCCGCACAGGCGACCATCAAAATAGTGGGAGCATATCCCAATATCATCCTTCGCATTGAAGACGACGGCCAAGGTTTTGATGTAAAGGCACGGAAACTCAAATTAGACAAAGAGAAGCGGATGGGACTTCGAAGCATGAAAGAACGGGTCAAACTGCTTCAAGGCCGAATGAGCATTCAATCACGCCCGACAAAAGGGACCAAAATATTGATAACATATCCTTTTAAGGATAAAAATAATGCGTTAGAAAAATTAAATATGAATCATGAATAACACCTTTTTTAAAATATCTTAACAATTATCAATATAAACCGCTTTGAGCTACCGGCCGAATACGCCTTTTAGCAGGCCTTCGGTGGCTTCTTGAAGCTGGTTCAACTCCTCTTTATCCAATAATTTTTTGACCTTTTTTGATTTCAATACTTTTTCTTGGATCTGCTGTTTGGCGACGCTTTTGAAATCCGGTCGAAATTTCGGAGAAGAAAAATTTCCCGTTACCAACACCGGAACCATGATTCCGGAACGCTGCTTTTCATCCCCCTGACCCTTGATTGAGCCCACGACCTTGGGCTCTAACCGGAAATTTAAAGTTTCCTTTACAAGATCCGCATTTCCGTTTGCCATGACTCGCAGCAACGGTGACTTTAAAATGGTTTGCGGTGTATTTATGACCCCTCTGGTGATGGTAAAAGGAGCTTTAAGTTCTGCAAAATCTGTCTTAGGCTTTTGATCCGATTTTTCTGCAAGACCAAATGCAGCCTGGACATTTCGGACCATTCCGGCAAGGTCAATTCCTTTTATGGCACCGTCGTTGAACAATAATTCGCCGTTACCATTCAAGGTTTTTTTGAGTAACTCGGGATCGTCGCCAGCCATACCCAGCGTCACATTTGCCTGCATCACACCTTCCAGAATATCCTTTTCAAAAACGTCGCTCAGTAACGGCCCGGACTCAACTTTAGTGACGGTCAGGTTTATATTGCTCTCGGGTACATCTTTGGTCACGTTGAGCATGGCTTTGCCAGACACATTTCCCTGATACATATTAAATCTCAGGGGATACAGGTTGAATATCCCGTTCTTTGCATGGATCTTCAGGATTACATCTTGAATTTTTGCTTTATTTGCAACGAGCCTATCGATTTTCAGTTGCCCATCCAGAATAAGCCGACGCAATGGTGTGTAATCCGTCTCTTTTGTCGGTCCGGCCACAGATTCTTTTTCTTGAGATTTGCTCTTTTGAACCGGTTGTTCTGCGGACAACTTCTTGCCGGATTTTGGAGGCAAATATCGATCCAAATTAATCTGATTCAAATTCAGATCAAATTTCACGGCGGGTTTGGAAAAATCAGAGGCCTTCATCGAGAAATTCAGCCTGGATTCATCCAGACCCAGGATACCGTTGGAAACCGACACTTGTTTTGAGTTTGCTTGGACATGAGCGTTAAGAGTCATGCGATTTAAAACCTTAGGATCGGCCGTTGCCATGAAAAACGTCTGTCCTAAAGCGGCCATCATTTTACGAGGTGAAAATTCAGCCACCTCCAGCTCCAGCTCAACGCCGGGGTTAACCGCCAGATTTTCGAGGGCTCCCTTGAGCCGAATGACTAACTCATTTAGAGCCTTTAAGGATAAATCCATGGAAACGGTTCCCTCTTTTAAACCTTTGCGCAGCGGTCCTATAGATCCTTGCATCAATAACGGTTGCTTGTCCAGAACGGCAGAAAATTTTAGCTGTACGGGACGATCCAGCGATACCTCTTGAAGGGTTAAATTGATATCTGATACTTGTTTACGTGTGCCCGCGGAATGGTCAAGCCACAAAACCATACCGTTTTTTATGGAAAAATCTCCAACCCACAGATCACTAATGGGAAGACCCGTCCCGGAAATTTCTCCAACCGGCACTTTTTCGCCCTTCTTTGGTTTGGGGGTTTTTTCGGGCAACTTCCAGTTGACACGGCCATCCTTGTTTTTTATCAAAACCATGCGCGGTTCATTTAGGATGAACTTTTTAACCTGAATATCTTTGGACAACAAGGGAAGGAGTTTGATTCTAGCTTCAAAGGATTTAACTTTTACAAAGTCCTTTTCCTCAAATCCTTTAACATTGCCTAAATGAAGATCAGAGAACGATACACCGGCCCACGGAAAAAGGGAAAAACGAAGATCATCACCGACGGAAAAAGGACGTCCGGAAGCTTCGGCGATTTTTTTCTCAAGTTCGGGCTTGTATTTTTGAACATCTACAACCCTGGGAATGATCAAAATGGCTGCAATGATGATTACCACCACGCTTACAATTATTATAACACCCCATTTTAATGCCTTATTCATGGTAGACCTCCTTTACCCAGAGGAACATACAAGAATTATTTCAGAACTTATGCACCCTTTTTACCGGTGTCAACCCGTATGCCGCTATTTACCAGGGCAAACGCATTTGAATCCCAATACCAATACAGGGAGAACGCTCACGACGGTGTGTTTCTTCGCCTGCTGCGAGAGTTAGATCCCGATGAAGAGAAGTTTTATAAGGAGGGGTATGAGGAAGTCGAAGAGATGATTGCAAAGCTCAAGAAATAGTCAATATAATTCCTGAGAGGCATAAGAAAAGATCTTTTTTATTTATTCCGAATCACTGATTAGAAGCATCATATAACCTGTATTTTGCACGAGCCGGAGGCTTTCATATGCCCCGAAAGCGGGATTTCCACTTCGTTCCAACAAGCCACTTAAGAGCAAAGTCATAGTGAACTAATACGGACCCTTAATAACGCGGCAGATGGAACCGAAAATCTTGCAATCTTAAAAAGCTTTTAATATGATGCAACGCTAATAGAGCCGGTAATGATTTTTTAAATTCCATGTGAGTTTTTTAATAAAGGAGATGAAATGGCTCAAATTTTGGCTATTTATAGCAGTCCCACACGAAAATATTAATGGATCGTTGTCAATCCCTTTGGGTTAAAAAATACTGGATTGATAAGGTCCCTTTCGGCCAATGGACGCCCATACGAAAGGGCCTTTTCATTTCAGCCGGCGCAACTAAAGGTAAAAAGCTTTTTGACGGAACGCTTTTGACAATCAAATACTTTTTTGATGTGTTGGACATGGAGCTTTGGCGATCACTTTTATATCGCGCCCTGGACTTTGAGGATGATGTTTTAAAGCACCCGAAATATCTTGAAGAAGCCTATCAGGCCGGCAAGGAATTTGCTAAAGTGCTTTAAATGACCTGCCTGCCTGAACTGAAAACATAGAGACCAGACCGGCATCTTTTTCAAAAAAAAACCTGGTGCACTCCATCATATCATCGTAAGCGGCAAACCGAACCGCTGAGCCCGGTTATTTCAAAATACAAAATGAAATTGTTATTGTTTTTTAGCATCTTTTTTATTTTTTCGGGATTGATAGCCTTTTATATCACCCGGCGCCTTTTGGGAATGACATCTCTCAGTCGAATCTGGAAACTTGCCGTGGCTACAGGGATAGTCGTCATTTTATTTATATCCCCGATTACCATTATGCTCCGCAGGTATGGTATGAATAACAAAGGCATGGATATCCTGGTATGGACCGGATATCTGGGGCTTGGCTTCTTAAGTTTTATTTTTACGTTCCTTGTTATACGCGATGTTCTCTGTTTGCCGGCCGCTATTATGAATAAGCTTAAACGAATTTTACCCGCGCAACCCTATAAAAGATCCGACCCGGCCATTCCTGAAAATCCATCTCGCAGAGGCTTCCTTGTAAATTCCATGAATTATGGTATTTTGGCAACGGCTTCCCTCACAACCGGATATGGTATTGTAGAAGCAAAACGGGTGCCTGAAGTCAAGAAAGTGCAAGTTCCAATCACCGCACTGCCGAAAGATTTTCATGGTTTTAGAATCGTTCAGGTAACAGACCTGCATGTCAGTCCTACGATTCGGCGTCCCTATGTAGAAAAAGTCGTTGAGATTGTCAACAGTCTGAATGCTGATATCTTTGCACTAACGGGTGATTTGATAGATGGAACCATAAGCCAGCTATCCGACGACGTGGCGCCACTGAAAAATATCCAATCGGCTCAAGGCAACTTCTTTGTCACTGGCAATCATGAATATTATTTCGGCGTAACTGATTGGGTAACCCAAATAAAGCGCCTCGGGTTTTCCATCTTATTGAATGAATACCATATGATTGATCTCGGTCGGGGAAGTTTGCTTCTGGCAGGCGTAACCGATTTTCGCGGGGGCAATTTTTTACACAGTCACAGATCTGATCCGATTAAAGCAGTTGCAGGCGCTCCGGCGGCGGACATAAAAATACTGCTGGCCCACCAGCCCAAAAGTATATTTGATGCCGCAACTGCCGGCTTTGATTTGCAAATATCCGGGCATACCCATGGCGGACAATTTTTCCCGTGGAATTTCTTCGTGGGTTTTAATCAGCCTTTTGTATCAGGTCTTCATAAATACAAAAGTACGCATATCTATGTGAGTCGAGGTACCGGCTACTGGGGACCGCCGGTGCGTGTCGGGGCACCTTCAGAGATTACCCTGATCAAATTGATCTCCAACGGGTAGCTCCCAAGGGTAAAAAACATCATGGGGTGAAAAAACCGGGTTATTCGTCTTTTCTGGGAGGCTTTAGTTTAAGGCCGAAAATAAAGATGAAGGCCATTCCGATCATATATAACAAACCCACTTTTCTCATATCTTCCAGGTTGACGTATCCTGCCAAATAGCGGTAAAGAACGTACCTGGGATCGATGTCCTCCGCTTTTTTGAAATCGGCGTTGGCCCAAACCTCTTCACCCAATTCCTGGTAAGCCTTGGCCCGGGTTCTATAAATGTCGGACAAAATTTGAGGATCACTTTCCAGTGAAATGGCCCTGTTTGAATCTTCAATGGCTTCGTTTATTTTATAATTCAGCCGTAAGGCCTCAGCGCGGTAACCAAAGGCTGAGCTCATTTCCGGTGCCAAATGGATCGCCTTGTCAAAGTTGGCAATTGCCTTTTCATAATTGCCGATTTTGAGATAAGCCATACCCAGCATCCGGTAGGCATCCGCTTTATTGGGGACCAGTCGGATATAATGGGTAAAATCCTCAATCACCTTATCGTACTTTTCCTGAAAATAATAATGCAATCCTCGCTTTTCATAGGCAGGCGCAAATCTCGGGTTCAACTCCAGGGCTTTGGAAAAATAATCGATCTTTTTATAGACCATCGAACTTTCTAATCCCAGGTTGAAGTATTCCGTAGCGTTGAAATCAAAGGCGTATACTTCTTTGTCATTTTTTTGCCATGATGCTGTCACCAATAACACCAGTATAAAAATGTATAATTTTTTCATCTCCTTAATCTTTCTCAATATATTTCTCCTGAATGTCCTTTTATTAACCATGCTAAAATTTAAATTTTAAGCTCAGCGATCTTAAGCATTGCTGTTTGCCTGTAAATCTTAATTACGCAAAATGTATTCCAAAAAAACATAAAGAATGAACATTAAGGTTTCTATTATATTTTTAAGAAGTTGTTTTTCTTTATAAAGGGGGGTTCATGATATCTCAGGTAAAAATCAGCGTAACGTAGATGTAAAATTTTACATTCTGTTAAAAATACCGTCAGTTCCTCCACACCCTTACCGGCATCTTCAAGGGGCGCTGATCTAACCAATGATCGATTCGATTTAAACTAACAAAGCCTCAGTTGTGGGAATTCCGATATGTTCAATTTCCGGGGAAGTAGATGATTAAATTGACTCGCCCACGGATTTCACCTTACTGACGATGCGGTTGGAGCCGACTTCCCTGTAATCGACTTTGATGGACATATATATCCTGCCGCAGTCTTTCTTCAGTTCTTTAAAGCAGCGCGTAACCATGGCCATAAGCTCTTCCCATTCCCCCTCAATAGCCGTGCCCATGGGGCCGATCTTATATTGCAACCCGCTGCCTTTAATAATCGTCACGACCCTGGCGACATATGGGCTTACACTTTCTCCCTTGTCCACCGGAAAGATGGAAAAATCAATAAGTGTGCTCATAATATCCTCCCGTTTTTTGATGTTGACTGTCTCCTGAAATAAAATCTCGCAATTTCATTTACACAGTTAGAAGTGGTTTTAGTCCTTTTTTAGCTATATGGTATCACAAGAGACGATGTAACAGAATGAAAAAGCTTACAGCGAATACATGAACGGGTATCAAATTATAAATTTCTACAGGCCGTGAACGAGTGTCTTCTTTTTGCTAAAATGTGATTCGAAAGCGTCCAACAGAAACTTATTGAGTTCATTTAATCTTATTGATAATGATATTATAAAGTTACGCCTAAAACCTGATTCGTTAAAATAAAGACCACAAGGAAGGTCAATCTTATGAATATTAAAACAAAATCTCTCCTTATTCTGATATGTTTAGGACTCATTGATATGGTAATCCCCATTCCAATTCTCGGAGTGATCCTTATTTACGTAGTGCTCCAGAGGCCAACTTGGTTTACGCATGTTGTACGAGAACTCTATAATACAGAATAAGAGATATGGATCCGTGTCTCTCCATCCTGCCAGCCTTCTCTTTATTGACATACCCACATTTTTTTACTAATCGCTTAAGCGGGAACAATCCATTTATGATTTGGCGCCCGAATTTTGAGCAAGAGACAAGCTGAGATGAGGAGTGACGTGATGAATCGTCGATATGTCCGCTGGTTTATTCTGTTCTTGGTCGTTGCATCCGCTGCTGTTGCCATATGGTATTTCACTCGACCGGATCCTGTCCAAGTTGTAGTCAAGTCCGTTGATCGAGGCATCGTAGAACAGACGGTAGCAAATACGCGTGCGGGAACCGTGAAAGCCTGCCGGCGGGCCAAGCTCTCTCCGAGTATCGGAGGTCAGATTGCAAAACTCCCTATCCGTGAGGGAGACACGGTAAAGAACGGGGACCTTCTCATCGAAATCTGGAACCAAGATCTGGCTGCAAAAGTTCGTTTGGAGGTTAGCGAAGCCGAGGCTGCACGGGCACGCGCAAGAGCAGCATGTTTGAACGCCGATGTGGCGCAGCGGGAAGCGAACCGTATTGTAAACCTTCGCAAAACAGGAGCAACTTCGGAAGAAAAAGCAGACAAGGCCGTCACCGAGGCCAAAGCCCTGAGGGCGAATTGCGAAGCAGCCAAGGCATCTGCCCTTATGAGCAAGGCTCGCATCGGCGTGGCCAAGGCGACCCTGGCCCGCACGCG
>JAFDHQ010000054.1 GCA_019308685.1 Deltaproteobacteria bacterium | reverse complement strand
TGGTTATCGCCGCCGTTAAAGTCGTCTTGCCATGATCGATATGACCGATCGTACCTACATTGACATGCGGCTTGGTCCTCTCAAACTTTTCCTTCCCCATCGCTTTGTCCTCCCTTTAGAGCGAGTTAACAATAAAGTTTACCAGCGGTAATGCGCAAACGCCTTGTTTGCCTCAGCCATTTTATGGGTGTCTTCCTTCTTTTTGACGGCAGCCCCTCTCTTGTTGGAAGCATCCAAAAGCTCGGCCGCCAGTTTTTCAACCATCCCTTTTTCAGGTCTTTTGCGAGCAAAACCGATAATCCACCGAATTCCCAGAGCCGTTTTACGGGATGGCCGAATTTCAGTGGGAACCTGATAGGTTGAACCTCCTACACGACGCGACTTGACCTCAATCATCGGCTTTACATTTTCAATTGCCTGTTCAAAAATCTTGATAGCAGATTCTTTTGTCCTTTTTTCGATGACATCGAAGGCATTATACAGAATGGATTCTGCAGTACTCTTTTTTCCGTCTCGCATGATAGACTTTATGAACTTTGAAACCAACTTATTGTTATACTTGGGATCGGGTATAACTGTCCGCTCAGGGACTTCTCTTCTTCTCGGCATATGTTAAACCATTCCTATTTGTTATCCATTTTCATGCCACAAGATTCAGACACGGTGAATCTTGCATCGTATATCTTTTACTATTTTTCTACCTGGGCTTTTTCGAGCCGTATTTTGATCTACCCTGTTTTCGATCCTCAACGCCAAGTGTATCAAGAGTGCCCCTGACAATATGGTACCTTACACCCGGCAGGTCCTTAATCCGACCACCACGAACGAGAACAACCGAATGTTCCTGGAGATTATGCCCGATGCCGGGAATATATGCGGTAACTTCTATCCCGGTGGTCAGTCTGACTCTGGCAACTTTCCGCAAGGCAGAATTGGGCTTTTTAGGTGTTGAAGTATAAACGCGTGTACAGACTCCTCTTTTCTGGGGAGCCCCCTTTAAAGCCGGTGTATTTGTCTTTTTCTTTATTCGCTTCCTTCCCTTTCTTACTAACTGATTGATGGTCGGCATTTTCTCCCCTAAATCCTTTAATATTCTTAGTTAGGATGTATCGACAAAATGGTGATTATTAGACATGTATCATTACATTGTCAAGTCTTTTATATAAAAACAATCCATTATTTCCAAACAAATCTTAA
This sequence comes from Deltaproteobacteria bacterium, assembly GCA_019308685.1. GTDB lineage: Bacteria > Desulfobacterota > Desulfobacteria > Desulfobacterales > UBA11574 > S5133MH16. Next base: position 12,800 of record JAFDHQ010000054.1, on the reverse strand, counting down.
CCGGTGGTAACCTTAACATCTCTGTATTGGTAAAGACCGGTTCCCGCAGGAATGATTCTTCCCATAATGACGTTCTCTTTAAGCCCCTGAAGATAATCTACCTTGCCGGCAATGCTGGCATTTGTGAGGACCTTGGTCGTCTCCTGGAATGAAGCGGCAGATATAAAGCTCTCCGTGGAAAGCGATGCCTTGGTAATTCCCAATATAAGGTGGTCGGCAATAGCGGGCTTCTTTCCTTTTTCAATGACTTCCCGGTTAACTTCTTCAAAAATCTTTCTATCAACCTGATCTTCAATAATAAAATCGGTATCACCGGGATCAAGAACTTTAACACGCCGCATCATTTGCCGTACGATAACCTCGATATGTTTGTCATTTATTCGGACGCCTTGCAAGCGGTAAACCTCCTGAACTTCGTCAACAAGATAGCGTGCCAAAGCAATTTCACCCTTAATATTCAATATATCCTGTGGAATGGCCGAACCGCTGATCAGTGCCTCGCCGGCTCTGATATAATCACCTTCATAAACGTTAATATGTTTGCCCCGTGAAATCAGATATTCTTTTTTTTCACCAACATCAACCGGTGTTATGGTAACTCTCTGTTTACCTTTTTTGGTGGCCTTGGATATCGATACATACCCGTCGATTTCACTCAACAATGCAGTTTCTTTCGGCTTTCGAACCTCGAACAGCTCGGCCACCCTTGGTAGACCGCCGGTAATATCCTTGGTCTTGGTTGTTGCTCTGGGGAGCTTTGCGATCACATCGCCCGCCTTAACCTCATCTCCTTCTTCAATCAGCAAAATAGCATGAGTCGGCAGCAAATATCTCGCCATCCCCTGCTGTCCCGGCAAGCTGGCTGTTTTTCCATCCGGGTCTTTGATTGAAATCCTTGGACGTTCCTCTCCACTTTTGGATTCGATGATCGTACGACTGGATTTGCCGGTAACCGGGTCGACCTTCTCCTGCATGGTCTTGCCGGATATGACATCGCCAAATTTGACGGTTCCGTCAACTTCTGAAATAATGGGTGTTGTAAAGGGATCCCAAGTTACCAACAAGTCTCCGGCCTTAACTTCTTCACCGTCTTTTACCTCAATGTGAGCGCCATAAATAACAGGGAACTTTTCTCTTTCGCGTCCGGTATCGCTAACGATAGCGATTTCACCCCCCCGCCGGTTCATAACGACAAATATATTTCCATCTTTTTCCACCACATTAAGATTAACAAATTTAACCTTACCTTCGGCCCGGGCTCTGATATCGGCCTGCTCAACTCTGCGTCTGGCCGTTCCTCCAATGTGGAATGTGCGCATGGTCAACTGGGTTCCGGGCTCACCGATGGACTGAGCCGCAAGAATTCCGACCGCCTGACCGATTTCAACCTTTTCTCCGTGGGAAAGGTCGCGGCCATAACACTTTGCACATACACCCTGAACGCTCTTGCATGTCAGAACCGATCTTATTTTCACACTGGTAATTCCTGCATCTTCAATAGCCTTTACGGCGTCTTCGTCCAGGTCCCCTCCGGCTTTTATAATCACTTCATCTGTAAACGGGTCATGGATATCCTCTGCGGCAACACGACCTAAAATACGTTCTTCGAGTCGCTGAATTACCTCCCCGCCTTCCATCAAAGATTCAACCTCAACACCCAGTAGGGTCCCGCAATCTTCTTCCGTAACAATACAATCCTGGGCAACATCGGCAAGCCGTCGGGTAAGATACCCCGAGTTGGCGGTCTTTAAGGCCGTATCCGCAAGGCCCTTTCGGGCACCGTGAGTGGAAATGAAATATTGGAGCACGGAAAGGCCCTCCCTGAAATTGGCACTGATGGGCGTTTCAATGATTTCACCCGACGGTTTCGCCATCAGTCCTCGCATCCCTGCAAGCTGGCGCATCTGATCTTTGCTCCCCCTGGCTCCGGAATCCGCCATCATGAAAATGGGGTTAAAACTTTCTTCAATGACCGGCTTTCCGTTTTCATCCAGAACAGCATTTCCATCAATGTCGGTGGCAGGGGCCATTCGCATGGATTTCATCATCTCATCGGCCACATCGTCAGTTGCTTTTGCCCAAATATCGACAACTTTGTTATATTTTTCACCCTGTGTGATAAGGCCCTCTATGTATTGACGGCTGATCTCTTCAACCTGCTTCTCGGCACTTTCCAAAATATCCCATTTGGCAGACGGTATGATCATGGCGTCAATGGAAATGGAAAGCCCGCCCCGGGTTGAATATTGATAACCGATATCTTTCAATCTATCAGAAAGAATAACCGTGGCCTTTGGTCCCAGATTCCGGTATGCATAATTTACAAGTTCACTCAGCGTCCGTTTATCCCTGACATTGTTTACCATAGAAAAAGGTATCTCGGGTCGTTTTTTAATCACCTGATAAATATGATATGCCTGATCTGCAAAGATAACATGGCTTATTTCATCTTCTTCCAGGGCAAAGACTTTTTCGGCGTCTTCATCTGAAACGCTGAACATCCGCTTGAATTCGTCTTTTCTGAACAAGCCGACAAGCCCTTGATTATCCCTTTCAGGGCCTTTTGAATATTGGGCGACCATTTCGGTAAAATCCGAACCGGCCTGCAGTTTTCCGGAAACGGTTTTTGCCTCTTCTTCATCGAAAACCTTGATATGGCGTATCATCATGATGTTGTCTTTGGGAATAATTTCCCATAACAGGATACGCCCCACGGTCGTATTAAACCTTTCCTTGTCCATGCGAACGATAATTCTGGCATGAAGATCAACGGCCTTTGCATCGTATGCACATCGAACTTCTTCAGGATTTGCAAATATTTTACCTTCGCCTTTGGAACCGGAAATCCCTCTCGTCATGTAATAGATACCAAGAACAATATCCTGACTCGGTACAATGATAGGGCTCCCATTTGCAGGAGAAAGAATGTTGTTACTAGAGAGCATTAATACCCTGGCCTCTATCTGGGCCTCCACGGACAGGGGGATATGAACCGCCATCTGATCGCCGTCAAAGTCAGCATTAAATGCCGTACAGACCAGCGGGTGAAGCTGCAAGGCCTTGCCTTCAATGAGAATAGGCTCAAATGCCTGAATCCCCAGCCGATGAAGCGTGGGGGCGCGGTTTAATAAAACAGGGTACTCCTTTACCACCTCATCTAAGGTGTCCCAAACCTCCGGGACTTCTCTTTCCACCATCTTCTTGGCACTCTTTACCGTGGACACGAGTCCTTTCTGCTCAAGGCGATAATATATAAACGGCTTGAACATCTCCAAAGCCATCTTTTTGGGCAAACCGCACTGATGCAGCCTGAGATCCGGTCCTATGGTGATAACGGTACGGCCGGAATAATCGACCCTTTTTCCCAGAAGATTCTGTCGGAAACGCCCCTGTTTGCCTTTCAATGCATCACTCAGCGACTTTAACGGTCGTTTATTGGTTCCCATAATCGCTCTGCCGTGCCTGCCGTTGTCGAAAAGAACATCCACGGATTCCTGGAGCATCCTTTTTTCATTCCGTACAATAATGTCAGGAGCCTTTAATTCGATAAGTCGTTTTAACCGATTATTACGGTTAATAACCCTTCGATAGAGGTCATTCAAATCAGATGTTGCAAATCTTCCACCTTCAAGAGGGACAAGGGGACGCAAATCCGGAGGCAAAACCGGAATCATATCCATGATCATCCAGGTCGGATCGATTCCCGAACGCCTGAATGCTTCGACAATCTTGAGCCGTTTGGACAGTTTTTGTCGCTTTGTCATAGAGCGAGTGGAACTGATATCAACCCTCAGCTCCTTATATACCGAATCGAGATCGATTTTCCTCAAAAGGTTTTTGATCGCCTCGGCCCCTATACCGGCTTCGAATTTTGTCCCGTAAACCTCACGTGCTTCTCGATATTTTTCCTCGGATAGAAGTTGATTCTGGTTAAGATCCGTATCCTTGGGGTCAATCACAATGTAACTGTCAAAATAAATCACTTTTTCGAGACTTTTCAACGTCAAATCGAGCAAATTGCCGATCTTGCTCGGAAGGCTTCTCAAAAACCATATATGGGAACACGGCGAGGCGAGTTCGATGTGCGCCATCCGTTCCCTCCGTACCTTGGATTGAATAACCTCCACACCACATTTTTCACAAATAACCCCCCTGTGTTTCATCCGCTTGTACTTGCCACAGTTGCATTCGTAATCCTTTGTCGGTCCGAATATCTTAGCACAGAAAAGACCATCGCGTTCGGGTTTAAACGTCCGATAATTAATCGTTTCCGGTTTCTTAATTTCCCCGTGCGACCATTTTAAAATCTGCTCGGGAGATGCCAGGGAAATTTTAACCCCGGAATAAAGCCTTGGATCGGTTGGTTTCGTAAAAAAATCATATATGGTTTCCATTGATTATTTTTCCTCCATAAGGGTTATATCCAAACCCAAACTCTTCAATTCTTTGGTCAAAACCTTGAATGACTCTGGCAATCCCGGATCTAATGTATTCTGACCTTTTACAATCTTTTCATACATACGAGTCCGGCCTGCCATGTCATCCGACTTTACGGTTAAAAACTCTTGAAGAGCATTCGCCGCTCCATAAGCCTCCATTGCCCAGACTTCCATTTCACCCAGACGTTGACCTCCGAACTGAGCCTTTCCGCCAAGCGGCTGCTGCGTCACCAGTGAATATGGACCAATAGACCGGGCGTGAATCTTGTCATCGACGAGGTGATGGAGTTTCAACACATACATCGTTCCCACGGTAATCTTTTCTTTAAAAGCCTCTCCGGTACGCCCGTCGTACAAGGTGGCCTGAGCAGCTGTGGGAAGCCCGGCCTCGGCGAGAAGAGACTTGATCTCATCCTCTTTGGCACCGTCAAAAACCGGAGTGGCCATGTGAACTCCGTCTTTATAATTCTCGGCATATTCATACAGGTCTTCATCATCAAAGCCGTCTATCATCTTATGGGCCGACGGTTCAGAAAATATTCGTTTGAGTTTCTCTCGAATGAGATCAATTTTTCTTTGTTTCAGAAGACGGTTAAGCTGATCACCGAGGCCCTTGGCAGCCCAACCCAAATGAATTTCCAAAACCTGTCCCACATTCATCCGGGAAGGAACTCCAAGGGGATTTAAGATCATATCAACCTGGGTTCCGTCTTCAAAATAAGGAAGGTCTTCCTGTGGAAGAATTCTCGACACCACTCCCTTGTTACCATGTCGACCTGCCATTTTATCACCCACGGACAGCTTGCGCTTCATGGCCACGTAAACCTTAACCATTTTGATGACGCCGGGAGGAAGATCATCCCCTTTTTCGAACCGGGCGATATTTTTGTCAAAAGACTTTCTGCAAAGGTCGCATTGGTCTCTATATCGCTCAAGAACATCATGGACCTGTTCGGTCAGCTCGGGGCTTTTAAGTTCAATCCCCTCAAGTTGAGCCAAGGATATCTTGGCCAGCATCCCGGCATCTATCGTGCTCCCTTTTGCGATCAAAACCTTTTTGCCTTTTTTCAAAGCTTTAAAACAGGTCTGTCCGACAAGCAATTTCTCAAGCTGTGTATAAACCACGTCCTTGATGACGGCAAGTTTATCATCTCTGTCCTTTTCAAAAACGGCAATCTTTTTTTCTTCGATAAAACGGGTACGTTCATCTTTCTCAACACCCCGCCGGGAAAACACCTTTGCATCCACAACAGTTCCATGCACACCGGGCGGCACCCGTAAAGAACTATCTTTAACATCTCCCGCTTTTTCGCCAAATATGGCCCTTAAAAGCTTTTCTTCAGGGGAAAGCTGTGTTTCACCTTTGGGCGTAATTTTTCCAACGAGAATATCTCCCGGACTGACTTCAGCGCCAAGTCGAATAATACCGCTTTCATCCAGGTCTTTTAAGGCTTCATCACCCACATTTGGAATGTCTCGCGTGATATCTTCTTTGCCCAGCTTGGTATCCCTGGCCACGACTTCAAACTCTTCAATGTGGACAGACGTATACACGCCGTCCCGGTGAAGTCTTTCGCCCACCAGAATCGAGTCCTCAAAATTATATCCGCCCCACGGCATGAATGCCACCATTATGTTTTTGCCTAAAGCAAGTTCGCCCTTTTCCGTCGCAGGCCCGTCCGCGATAATCTCTCCGGCCTTTACTTTTTGTCCTATTCTGACAATCGGACGTTGATTGAAGCATGTGTTTTGATTGCTCCGTATAAATTTTGAGAGCTGGTAAACCGTCACAGGCATTTCTGAATTTTTATCGTCTTCGGGCTCATGTTTGATAACAATGCGGGAAGCCTCAACATCTACCACCGTGCCATCACGTTGGGCAACTACGGTAACGCCTGAATCTTTGGCCACCACGCCCTCAACACCAGTCCCCACCAAAGGCGCCCGGTTTACAAGCAAAGGAACCGCCTGGCGTTGCATGTTCGATCCCATCAAGGCCCGGTTTGCATCATCATTTTCCAGAAACGGAATCAAGGATGCGGAAACGCTCACCAGCTGGTTGGGAGAAATATCCATCAGCTCGATATCTTCGGACTTGACCATCATGAATTCGCCTTCTACCCGTGAGGTGACCAGCGGCCTGACAAATCTTTTATTTTCATCCACAGGCGCATTGGCCTGAGCAATCGGGTGATCCTTTTCTTCAAAGGCACTGAGAAACTTGACATCCTGCGATACGGTTGCATCTTCTACGATACTGTATGGGGTTTCAATAAATCCATATTCATTAACCCTGGCATAGGTACCCAGAGAAACAATAAGGCCGATGTTAGGCCCTTCAGGTGTCTCTATGGGACAGATCCGTCCGTAATGTGACGGATGTACATCCCTGACCTCAAAGCCGGCTCGTTCACGGGTTAATCCCCCCGGCCCCAAGGCGCTTAAACGCCTCTTATGGGTGGTTTCGGAAAGCGGGTTGGTCTGATCCATGAATTGGCTGAGTTGGCTGGTCCCGAAAAATTCCTTAACAACGGCGGAAACCGGCTTTGAATTTGCGAGGTCGTGCGGCATAAGCGCATCAACTTCCTGGAGACTCATCCGTTCTTTAATCGCACGTTCCATGCGGACCAGTCCGATACGATACTGGTTTTCCAAAAGTTCACCAACGGCACGGACCCTTCTATTCCCCAGATGATCGATGTCGTCAACAGCTCCCTGTGTATCTTTCAGCTTTACAAGAGTTTTAGCCGTGAGAAGTATATCCTCTTTTCTGAGTGTTCTTAAGTCAATGGAAGAGTTAATGCCCAGTCGAAGGTTAATTTTCATGCGGCCGACACCGGAAAGATCATAATAGGAAGATCTGAAAAACATGTGGTCAATAAATTCCTGGGCCACTTCCAGGGTTGCGGGGTTGCCGGGTCGGAGTCTTCGATATATCTCAATAAGCGCGTCCTCTTTTGTTTCGACCTTATCCAAAATCAGGGTTTTGTGAATGGAGTCACTGCTGGTTACCCCATCAATGAGAAGAAGTTCAAATTCATTTATACCGGCATCAAGCAGAGCCTGAAAAATTTCTTGGGTAAAAACTTGGTTGCATGCTACAATGGTTTCTCCACTTTCAGGATCCACTATTGTTTTTGCAAATACCTTGTTAAAAATATCTTCAACATTTATCGGAATCAATTCCAAGTTAGCGGATTTAAGCTTCTTGATTGCGGATTTGGTAAACACGCGTCCTTTAAGAACAATAGGTTCGCCCGTTTCAGAATCTGTAATGTCACTGCTGGCACGCTGCCCTCGCAAGGCGTCCTCATTAAACTTCTTAAATATCCGTTTGCCTCGGACAACATATTTTTCTGTTTCATAAAAATAAGATAGAATATCTTCGGAACTATATCCAATCGCTTTATAAAGGATTGTAATAGGAAACTTACGCCGCCTGTCAATTCGAATATGGACAATGCCTTTGTGATCAATCTCCATATCGATCCATGATCCGCGTACCGGAATGATCCTGGAGGTGTATATCACCTTGCCGCTTGAGTGTGTCTTGCCTTTATCATGATTGAAAAACACTCCTGAAGATCTATGGAGCTGGCTGACGACAACACGTTCGGTTCCGTTTATGATAAACGTACCATTGTCGGTCATCAATGGAATTGTTCCGAAGTAAATCTCCTGCTCTTTGATATCACGAATATTCGTAACTCCGGTTTCCTTATCTATATCATATACCACAAGCCTGACCGTAATTCGAACAGGAATTTCGTAGGTCATTCCACGGTTTATACACTCCTTAATGCCGTGCTTAACCTCGGCGAATCTGTAAGATACGAATTCAAGGGACGCACTTCCGGTAAAATCCTTTATCGGAAATACGGACTTAAATACGGCCTGCAAGCCGATATCTTTACGTTTTTCCGGGGGAACATCCATTTGCAAAAACCGGCCGTATGATTCCCGTTGAACCGAGATAAGATCAGGTATATCAATGATCTTTTCGATCTTGCCGAAATTTTTCCTTTTACGCTTATTTGCCAAAATCCTTTCTGACATGGCATCTCCGATATATAATATTTGGGTTGCGGGTTATGGGATCAAGAATATTTTGCCCTGGGCCCTATACCCCATTATCTTGTGCCTGAACGAAAACTATCCTAGTTTTCGTTCAGGCACTATCTATCAACTAAATGTATTATTTTATTTCAACCTGGGCACCGGCATCTTCGAGCTGGACCTTAATTTTTTCAGCATCTTCTTTGGAAATGCCTTCCTTGACAGGCTTTGGAACTTCATCGACCAGGGTTTTGGCATCCTTTAAACCCAGACCGGTAATCGCCCTGACTTCCTTAATAACCTGGATTTTCTTATCGCCGAACGTTGTAAGAATAACATCGAATTCGGTCTTTTCTTCCGCTTGAGCGCCATCGGCCTCCCCGGGAACGGCAGCCGCTACGGCAACAGGTGCGGCTGCAGAAACACCGAATTTCTCTTCCATTTCCTTAATAAGCTCAGACAGTTCAAGTACCGTCATATTTGCTATAAATTCGATTACATCCTCTTTGGTAATATCTGCCATTTTATTGTTCCTCCATAATAACTCTCAATAAATGTTTTTTAATATTTGTATTGAAGATCAGGCCGCCTCTTTCTGTTCCTTAACGGCCTGCAAAAGATTTAAAAACTGCCCGGGTATTGCGTTAAGAACTTGGACAAAACCTGCCGGGACATTATTGATGACGGATAGGAATTGCCCCAAAAGGACCTCACGGGGAGGAAGGGCCGATATCGCCTTGATGGCGTCTAAATCGATTACCTTGCCATTCATAACGCCGGTCTTAATTTCAAGGTTTTTATTATCTTTAGAAAACTTTATCAAAACCTTAGCGGGTGCAATCGGATCGCCATAGCTTAAGGCAACGGCACTCGGACCTTTAAAACATTCTTTTATTAATTGGACATCTGTCTCTTCAGAAGCTCTGATAAGAAGCGAATTCTTTGCCACTTTAAACTCAACATCAAACTCTCGGAGTCTCTTTCGCAAATCATTCATTGCTGCAACATCAAGCCCTTTACAATCCGTAACGATGACGACTTGGGACGATGCAAATTTTTCATGCAGACTTTTGACAATCTCTTTCTTTTTTTCCAGTTTCACAACTTACAACACCTCCTTCCTTAATCCGTTAAAACCGGAGGTAACAACTTATCAACATAAAATGTCTCAGTAGGCCGGCAATGCCGATTAAACACAAAATAAGTGAACCTACGGTCTTAGACAGAAATATTTTAGTTAGTGTCCATCCATAAACGGCATCTTTCGGCCTCCGGCGGCGTTCTCGCTCGTTTTCAATCCTCGAAATAACACGCTATGTCTGCGGTTGAAAACTCGCTCGGGCCTTGCCGGAAACCAAAACCTACCATTTCCGGATGGACACTATTTTGTAAACAATATGCAAAATAGCCATTCGGGCTTTCTTTACCCGAACAAGTGCCTAAAATGAACAAAAGCCTGCCCTGGTTCGACTGGACGTATATTATTACCAAAAATGTGCGGTTTGCTAGGCTTGTAATCGTTTGAAACTGCACCAAGGATCCAGGTCTGGGCCAGGGTTTGAAATGCCTATATGGAAGTAAACTATTTGATTAAGTCCTTGACACTAGCCGCATCTATCTTGATGCCAGGCCCCATAGTCGTTGAAATGGCGATACCTTTCAGATAAGTTCCCTTACTGGAAGCCGGTTTGAGACGAACGATAGTTTCTAAAAAGGCGGCCGCATTTTCCACAATCTTCTCTACTCCGAAAGAAACTTTGCCCATTGGAACGTGGACAATTCCGGCTTTCTCAACTTTGAAATCAATTTTTCCTGCTTTTAGCTCTTGGACCGCTCGCGCGATATCAAAAGTTACCGTTCCGGTTTTTGCATTGGGCATGAGCCCTCTGGGACCGAGAAGCTTTCCAATCTTTCCAACAGAACCCATCATGTCGGGAGTAGCAACAGCTTTGTCAAAACCGAACCACCCTTTTTTAATTTTTTCTATTAATTCGTCATTCCCGGAAAAATCCGCACCAGCGTCCAAGGCCTCTTTTTCCTTTTCACCTTTAGCAAATACCAGGACTTTTACTTCCCTGCCAAGGCCATTGGGCAAAACAACTGTCCCTCGAACCATCTGATCGGCATGCCTTGGATCTACACCCAGACGAACGGCAACATCAACCGTCTCATCAAATTGAGCATAAGATGAATCGATTGCTAATTTGACAGCATCGCTGATAATATGCTTCGCTCCAGCATCTACTTTTTTACTTGATTTTAAATATTTTTTACCCCGCTTCGGCATGTTTTTCCTTTACTCCTTGTTTACATGTTTAGCATTTAGGGTTAAGATTTACTCACAGCCCGTAACATCTTTCTTCAGACAACTTCAATCCCCATACTTCTGGCCGTTCCGGCAATAATATTAGAGGCGGCACTCAAATCATTTGCATTTAAGTCGACCATTTTTTGCATGGCAATCTCTTCAATCTGCTTTTGAGTGACGCTTCCGACTCTCTCACGTTTTGGATCACCGGCGCCTTTTGCTATTTTAGCCGCTTTTTTCAAAAGTACGGATGCAGGGGGTGTTTTGGTTATAAAAGAAAATGATCTGTCCTGATAAACAGTAATAACTACAGGTATGGTCATACCCTCATCATTTGCAGTCCGGGCATTAAAAGCCTTGCAAAAATCCATTATATTGACGCCATGCTGACCCAGTGCAGGACCAATCGGGGGAGACGGATTGGCTTGACCGGCGGTTACCTGTAATTTTATCTGTACCATTATTTTTTTTGCCATTTTTTAACATTACTCCTGTAATTTTACTGAACTCCTGTAATTTTACTGATGAATTCGACTTTTTACGAATATATCACAGCTTTGTAACCTGCACGAATTCCAGTTCCACGGGTGTTGAACGGCCAAAGATGCTCACCAGAACCCTTATTTTACCCTTTTCCGGATTGACTTCGTCCACTGTTCCGTTAAAATTTTTAAAAGGCCCGTCTATGACACGGATCTCGTCTCCGATCTCGAACAAATATTTCGGCTGTGGCTTGAGCTTGCCGGCTTCCATTCGATTCAAGATCCGTTCGGCCTCTTCATCTGAAATGGGCGTGGGCTTTTCCCGGCCCCCCAAAAATCCGGTCACCTTGGCTGTATTATTCACAATATGCCAGGTTTCATCATCAAGCTCCATCCTGACGAGTATATATCCCGGATAGAATTTTCGGGATGATGTTTTTCTTTTACCTTTGACAAGCTCCACAATCTCCTCGGTAGGAACCAGTATCTCGCCAAATTTATCGGTTTGAGAAAAGGATGCCACTCGCTCTTCCAGGGCAGCTTTGACCTTGCTTTCAAACCCCGAATAAACATGGACGATATACCATTTAAGAGCCACTTTTCTCTTCTCCTCAATTTAGTGAAGAACCACACGAATCAGGCTTGACAAACCCAAATCGGCCATTCCTAGGAAGCATGCTATGATCACCGTTAAAATAATGACAACAATGGTAGAGCTCAGCGTCTGCTTTCGTGTCGGCCAGACAACCTTTTTTAGCTCTACCTTTACTTCTCTTAAAAATTGAATTCCCTTGTTTATATAACTTTTAACCTTCCCGGGCTCGGTCCGGGTTTTGGTTAATGCTTTGGTCTGTGATGAATAGGGCCTTTTTTTGATCTCCCCGGCAGGACCTGTAAACAGCGTGGTCTTTTTAACATCGACATCATTTTTTGACCGGGATGATATGGCCCCGGCGGCATTTTGTTTTTTCTTTTTCTTGGTGCTTGAAGTTTTTTTTCTTTGTAGCCGTGCCATTATGCACCCAAAATCGCAAAATTCAAAGCTGAAAATGTCAAGAAAATCTCATGAGGCTTCGTGTCATTCAAGCTTTGAGCTTTTATTCAGAATAATTTGGCAGGCCAGGAGGGATTCGAACCCCCAACACCCGGATTTGGAGTCCGACGCTCTACCGTTAGAGCTACTGGCCTGCATGATACCTTTATAATAAATATAATTAACCGGTTATTTGGTCTCTTTATGTAGGGTATGCGTCCTGCAAAATCGACAATATTTGCTGAATTCCAATTTGTTTGGTGTTGTCCGTTTATTTTTTGTGGTCGTGTAGTTTCTTCTTTTGCACTCGCTGCACGCAAGGGTAACAATTATTCTCACCAGAAAACTCCTTCAACTATTACTCTAAGATTTCGCTTACAACGCCTGCGCCGACCGTGCGTCCGCCTTCCCTGATGGCAAACCTCAATTCTTTCTCCATGGCGATGGGCGTTATAAGCTCTGCCGTAATCGTTACATTGTCA
>JAFDHQ010000248.1 GCA_019308685.1 Deltaproteobacteria bacterium | reverse complement strand
CATCGAACCAGGCAGTTAAGTGGCGCTTAAAGCCGTCTTCACAGTGTGTCTGGACAAAAGGCCCCGATCGCAAGACAAACCATAGAGGTGAGGCCGTCGGCGTTTTTTCCATCGAGTCATCAGAATCACAAAAAGTGAGCGTTACGGTAACCCATATACCGACGGGCGTTTCGGGAACCGGAACTTTCATATTCGGAGGATATGACGGAACGCAATTCCTTCCGTGGAAAAAGTTGGGGAGAGCGACCGAATGGTGTGAATGGTCTTCGAACGGATATTTTACGTTCCGGCATAGAAACGGCTCCGGATTGTCCATATACCGCATATCTGACTGGGCAAAGGTTTGGTCTAGAAAAAGACGTTCAGGCAGATATCATTCGTTTTTATTTTCCCCGGACGGCGGAAAACTGGCAACTGGCGTTTTTAAAGGTAAAGATAAAATTGCCGTTTTAAAAGTTCCCAGCGGAAGAATGCATAAGGTATGGGATATTGCTTCGGATAATGAGGCAAAAACAGCGGATAAATCTTTGGGTTGGCAGGATAACTATATTTATTCAATCCGGGACGACAACGAGATACAAAAATGGTCCACTTCAGGCAAACTTCAGATGACGTTTAGTCATAACGCTGAAATCCAGGAACTCAGATTTAATCCGGTTAACAAATCTCAATTTGCTGCAGTGGATAAGTATGGAGAGTTGAGGATATGGGATACAGAGACTACTTCTCCCATAAAAACGATGAAGGTAGAATCAATTCCTACGGGAAAACTGAAGTGCCTTGCATGGAGCAGCGATGGAAACTATCTTTCCGTAGGATCCGGTACCGGCGATACCGGTATGATTTATACCTTTGACACTTCCAACTGGAGCAAAAGCGGTTTTGATTTTCCTAAACTTGGAAATGTCAATTCCATGGATTACAACAGGGATTCTTCCCGGCTGGCTGTGGGGCACGATAATGGCCTGATGATTTGCAATACGGATACGTATGGCATCGAATTTTATAATAAACATAAGGCACACCATGTTCGTTGGAGCCCTGACGGTTCTATGCTGGCGGCTGGCGGACAGATATACGTCTTTGATGATTTCAATTTCAATGGTCCGAAAATTCGGATTACCACTCCTCAAAGCGGCAGTTCCTATATCTCCGATTCCGTTAAAATCGCCGGAAGAATTTCAGACCCTCGCGGTATCCGGTCAGCTGCTGTTTCTATTAATAATGGTGCGCCGGCATCATTGCCCCTTTCGCCCCACGGTTTTTTTACCCGAACGGTTTTTTTGGCCCAGGGTCGAAACGACATTTTAATCCAGGCACGAAACCGAATAAAAAATAAGTCATCTTATAGAATGTCCGTTACGCGATTAGCCGATGCCATACCTCCGGTTTTAACACGACCCGATGTTGATGCAGGCATCGGATTAAAAGGGACAAAATTCAAAATTTCCGTCTGTGTTTATGATGGAGATTCAGGTATCGACACGTCAAAAGTGACGGCAAAAATTCGGCTACCAGCCGGCAAAACCTTGGCAACGGTTCAGCTCTATGATGATGGCAAACACTCGGATAAAAAGCCCGGGGACGGGCTGTTTGGAAACTCGTGGGACTCATCCAAAGCCGGGGAAGGATTACATTCCGTGGATTTTTATGCCTTTGATAAGACGGGCAACTCATCCGACCTTGTTAAAGGGGCGACTCTATTTGTATATGACAGACCTATAATTACAGAGCCTTATCTGTCGACAACAAAACCCTTTTCAAGTGATCCGGTTACGGCAAATGCGTATATTAGAGACACATCGGGTGTTCAGTGTGCTTTTTTGCTTTATTCAATAAACCAAGGAAAATTATGGAATTTAATCCCGATGTATTCCACCGGCCTGGATTATAGAGTTACCATTCCGGCGCAGAAAACCGGAACGGTCTATTACAAAGTTACGGCGCGAGATGTTCTGGGGTATGGGAGCGAAACCGGTACTTATGCATACGAAGTCCAGGATAGTACGAAGCCGGTGGTAATCATACAACGGCCGGCAACGGTGGCGGAGTCCACGACATCCGAATCCTGGATCATTGTTTCAGGGCAGGTGATCCATGCAAAACACGTTGGGCTGAAAAATGTGACATGCAGTATGGACATTCAAAGTATCCTTAACCAAAGGGGTGAACACGATTACCATTGTTGCAGAGGATCGGAACGGAAAACTAACGAGTGATTCCATAGAAATTATTTATGCGCCGTCCCTGCCTGCAAAAGCAAGGGCCTTCAAATCCGGCCGGGCCCCAAGTCCAACGATAAGCGGAACTTACACTTTCATAAAAAAGAAAAGGGAAAAGACACGTAAAACAAAGTCACCTCCAAAAATCAGCACAGTTGTTTTAAACAAAAGGTCCGGCTCCAGCGGAAGTTGGTGCATTCAGGTCGAATCTCTTAAGAACAAAAATTTTGTAGACAAAATAATAACAGAACTTAAAGATGAAGGATATCCGGCATATTATGTTACGGTAACGTCTCCCGGAAAAAGCACATGGTACAAAATACGGACGGGTTCTTACAAAAGCAAAGCCGAAGCACAGAAGGCGCTTGACCGTTTAAAGAAATACAAAGGCCAGGCAATCATTGTTTTTGATAAAACAACCCGGCCTGCCGATGAGAATAAACCCTGACGGACCATTCTCAGTATTTAGGCGTCATTATATCCGGAGCATCTGCCTGTGCGGATACGCACAGGCAGGCTCATAATGCTATTTAAAAATTCTTGAAATCATCATCCAAAGGAATAATCTGCTTGGGATTAACCTCATTCGTCTTGTGTACGACGACTTCTTTTTTAACAGGAGCTGCGTGTGTTCTGCCTGTCGCTCCTTTTGGGGCGTTATTTCCCGAACCCAGACCACTCATGCCATTTTTTGCCTTGCCTTCCACAAGAGCGACAAGATCATTGACAAAACTCTTCATTTGTTCCGCCTGGGCGTTCATCTCTTCAGAGGCAGAAGCAGATTCTTCGGCATTGGCCGCATTCTGCTGGACAACCTTTTCGAGTTCGGATACCGCCGTATTGACCTGTCCAATCCCCTGGGCCTGCTCATTGGAGGCCGCCGCAATTTCACTGACCAGCTCATTGACCTTTGAAGAGCTTTCAGCAACTTTGCCAAATTCTTGGTTTGTTTTGGTTACTAATTCTGAGCCGTCTTTTACCTTTTTTACGGTGCCTTCAATAAGATCTGCGGTATTTTTGGCCGCATCCGCCGCCCTTATGGCAAGGTTTCTGACCTCATCCGCCACAACCGCAAAACCGGCTCCTGCCTCACCGGCCCGGGCCGCCTCAACTGCAGCATTGAGGGCCAGCAAGTTGGTTTGAAACGCAACTTCGTCGATGGTTTTGACGATTTTTTGTGTCTCTTGGCTTGCCTTTGAAATTTCCTGCATGGATTCGGTGAGTTGTGTCATGGAATGGTTGGCCTTGTCAATGACCCGGTTGGCCTCTTTCATAAGGTTATCCGCCTGGTTGGCATTATCGGCATTCTGTTTGGTCATAGAAGACATCTCTTCCAAAGACGAAGAAGTTTCTTCTATGGAAGCTGCCTGTTCCGATGATCCTTCAGCCAGTAATTGACTGGCCGAAGATACTTGTCCGGATGCCGAGGCAACTTGGTCGGCGCCTTCGTTAAGTCCCATGCTGATTCGATCAATGGGTCGGGCAATTGATCGTGCCATTAAATAGGATAACATCAAACCACCAATGGCAATAACACTAATCACAGCAAAAATAATATAAAATATTTTTGCCAATTCCTTTTCAACATCATCGATATAGATTCCTGAACCGATAATCCAGCCCCACTCAGAAAAAAGTTTTACATGAGACGTCTTGGGTACGGGTTTGGCTTCGCCGGGCTTAGGCCAGTGATAATTAACAAATCCCGCGCCATTTTTTTTACATACCTCAACCATTTCAACAAACAACCGCTTTCCATTGGGGTCCTTATTTTGTGTCAAATCTTTTCCGTCCAGTGCCGGTTTTATAGGATGCATAATCATTCTTGGCGTCATATCGTTGATCCAGAAATATTCTTTTTGTGCATAACGCATATTTTTTATAACTTCTATGGCCTTGGCTTGGGCTTGGTCCAAAGACAGGGTGTTGGACCTCGTTTGCTTGGCATAATAGTCCAGAACACAATAGGCAGATTCTACCAAATGTTGTGTTTTTAAATACTTGGCTTCATACATTTTATTTTTTAATTTTGGATAGATCCACGCAAAAACCAGTGAGAAACATACGATAATGACAATCCCCAATGAGAGTATCCGGGTTGAAAGTTTAAACTTGTGTAACATTTTATTCTCCTTTTAAAGCGTATTATTTTCTAATTTTATTCCTTAATTTATGCGGCTTTTTCAAGCATCTCTACTTCCTCTGCCTTTAAGACCCGATCGATATCGAGTAAAATCTTAACGCCTCCTTCCATTTTGGCCATGCCTAAGATGTAGTCCGTATTCAGTCTTGCGCCGAATGTCGGTGTATCTTCAACCTCTTCCCCTTTGATGTTCAACACTTCAGAGACGGAATCGACAACAATCCCGATTTGAACCGTGTCAACCGTCCCTTGGATTTCAACCACGATGATACATGTACGATCCGTGTAATTCATGGACACCATCCCAAACCTGAGCCTCAAATCGATTACCGGTATCACTTTTCCCCGCAGGTTAATAACCCCTTTCACAAACTCCGGCGTCTGGGGAACCGTGGTAATCGGCATCATCCCAATGATCTCTTTGATCTTCAAAATACCGATGCCATATTCCTCATCAGCTAACGTGAAGGTCAGATATTTTCCTTCCCTATACGCCGTTCCCTTTATGGACTTTTCCATTTTTTCATCAAGTTCTGACATTTCTTTTTGCCTCCTTTATGCATCA
>JAFDHQ010000053.1 GCA_019308685.1 Deltaproteobacteria bacterium | reverse complement strand
GAATCTCTGCTCAGGTCATAAGATATATTTATAGCAAAAAGAATGGCATCCTTTGTTGATAGGACCAGTTTAAAATCATACGGTTCGAGAATCCGGATCAAGTCATCAAGGGGCTGGATGCAGGCAGGATCATTTAGGGCGATGACCGCAACTGAATCGGGAAGGGTTTTTGTTGCATTTTCCGGCTCGAGTTGAGGCAGGCTATGGTTAACATCCGATGCTTCAGTGTCACTTATCAAAGGAACCATGACGTATTTTTTTAGAAATTGAATCGGAACCTGACTTATAAAA
The DNA here is from genome assembly GCA_019308685.1 of Deltaproteobacteria bacterium. Lineage (GTDB taxonomy): Bacteria > Desulfobacterota > Desulfobacteria > Desulfobacterales > UBA11574 > S5133MH16. The sequence goes on along the minus strand of JAFDHQ010000053.1, from coordinate 24,201 downwards.
TCTGTTTTGAAACTGTCAAGGGGGAGATCCGGCCAAAAAGGAATATCGTATTGAATGCTTAATGCTTCGAGGCGTTGTGTTTCGGTAATCGTTTTTTTTGCAACCAGTATTTCCCCCAAAGGGTCCCCTTTTTCAGTTTTTATCTTTTGAGCTTCTTTTAGATCTTCCTCCGAAACCCCAAAGGTCTCCTTAAGTATCTGTGTAAGAGGTTTTTGCATGCTGTTTCACGGTTTGCTTGATTTATAAAATCTTTTAAGGCGATTTTTTATCGTACATTTTGATATTGCCTTCTTGAATCTGTTTTATTTGATCTTTCTTTTGTTGATAAATTTCTTCTGCCTCGGAAGGATGCTTTACGACGTGGGGTGTAATAAATACAAAAAGGTTGGTTTTATCACCGGCACTTGATTTTGATTTGAACAAGAAATTAAGTAAGGGGATGTCTCCCAGACAGGGAACCTTGTATTCTGTTTTTGAAAAGCTGTCATCAATTAATCCGCCGATGACCAACGTACTTTTATCTTTTACAATCACGGTGGTTTCGATGGTTCGCTTTAAGGTTGTCGGACGTTCATCTACAGTGCTTGCCAGTTCGTCCAGTTTGGTGGATTCCTCGGAAATATAGAGTCGCACCAGCCGATCCTTGCTGATTTGAGGGGTAATCTTCAAGGTGATGCCCACGTCTTTATATTCATAATAACTGTAATCCACATCTGCATCCGAAGTGCCTGCCCGGGTTTGATAAGGGACATTTTTCCCAACAGTGATGGTTGCCTCTTCATTGTCGGTGGTTAGGATCTGGGGGGTCGAAAGAATATGAACATCTTTGTCCTTTTGAAAAGCTCTCACCACTGCACCCAGGTTGGGAAAAGTAATACCGGCAATGGTCACCCGTTCGCTGAATATGCCCAGGGAAAATCCTTCCGGAGCACCTGTTAAAGGATTTGCCAAACCACCGCCTGTTGAACTAAATGCACCGCCAAAGGCCGTTTCTTTGTCGTCTATTGTCATCTTGCCCCCGGCTTGCCATTCCACGCCGAGATTAAAGTCCTTTTCCACATTAACTTCCATGATAAGGCTCTCAATATAGACCATGGATCTGGGGACATCCAGTTTCTTAATGATCTCTTCAAGAACCAGGTAGTCTTCCTTGCCTGCCATAATAATCAGGCTGTTGGTTGCTTTATCTGCGGTTATTTTGGCGGTTTCCGAAACAAACGGGGTTTTTCTTCCTTGAGGAGATGCCGCCTTTTTTGTCGGCAGTTCCTGGAGAACCTTGGCCAGGTCCTCGGCATTGGCATTTTCGAGATAATAGACGCGGATTTTCTCTTTTCCCCGAGGAGTTTCCCTGTCCAGCAGGTATATCAGTCTTTTAATCCTTATGGTTTCAACCTCGCTGGCAAGAATGATAATCGTATTGGTCCGTTCATCGGCCACGAATTTAACGGCCGTCTCTGAAATTTGTGCTTTGGATCGCCCTTTGGATTGGAAAACAGAATCCAGAATTTTTACAAATTTTGTGCAATCAGCATATTCCAGCGGAATCACGGAGACTTCCTGTCCCATACCGGTGACATCAATCGCCTTCAAGATTCGAAGCAACCGTTTTATGTTTGAATAGATATCGGTTACGATCAACATGTTCGTCGGGGGATAGGCCAGGATCACGCTGCTTTTGGAAATCAAAGGCGCAAAAAGTTTTTTTATTTCAGTGGAATTTGCAAATTTTAAGGGTATCAGTTGCGTAACAACCCGATCCGTCGGTGAAGCGGCCTCTTCTTTTAGACGGGTTTCAATATTTTTTGATCGTGCATCGGGAGATGGAATGATTTTAATCACTTGCCCGGCTTTTACCGTAGTAAATCCGTGGACTTCCAGAACAGATTCAAAAACTTTGTAAGCCTCTTTGACGGAAATTTTAGCCGGCGAAATGACCGTAACTTTTCCCTTTACCCGTTGATCCACAACAAAATTCTTTGAGGTTAACTCACTGATAAATTTAATAAAAACAGAAATGTCCACATCGTTAAAATCTATGGAAATGAATCGTTCCGAATCCCTGTTTCCCCTGGATGGCGGGTTGTTTTTTGACGCCTTTCCGGTTTTTCCGGAAACTTGAGCAATCGCATCCACGGACAGGTGCGTGGTCAAAATTAGAACCAGCAAGACAAATAGATACCTGATAGCTTTTGAGATATTATGATATGATTTCATTTCTTTTTTATGTTTACTCAACCACTCCGGCAGTGATCCGTTTAAAAACCGGATCACATGAATGCTGTGCCGGCTCGGTCATTTCATAAATCTAAAATATTAACTGCATTTTAGTTGTTACGTTAAGGTATGCGTTGTTAAAAATAAAATTTATATATTATCATACATTTATCACTTATTCAATATTATAATTAATTGTTCTCTGCCGGCCTCTTCGTTTGATCTGAAGCCTCACATTGGAAGAAGACTGCAAGCTTTGATAAAGTTTGAGGACATCATCTACGGATTCGATAGTATTATTATTAACGCCGGTGATGATATCCCCGCTTTTTAATCCCATATTATAAAAGATCGAATTTGGCCGGATTCCTGTCAAACGGAGACCGTCAGGTTTTCCGTTTCTAAAATGGGGCCGTATTCTTATCTGTTTCATGAGAGTGTTTACGTCCGTAACCGCTGATTCTATCTGGGAACGTTTTAAGGCGATGTTCTGTGAAGGTGATGTCCCGGTTCTTTTTGAATACATCCTCGTCTTCTGACTGCCCTGGACCTCCTCGATTCCGAGAATTTCGTCTTTACCGTTGACACGTAATACGACCTTTTCTCTTAAAATCATCCTTAGTGTTGCGTTTTGGATAGAATCCCCAATCCGGTATAGATTCTGTTGCTTTTCCGAAGTGTCTTCTATTACTGCATAAGCATCTTTGTTATTGCCCGAGACGGTTCCCAGCAGTTTTAGCTTGAGATCTGTGGGTTCAAGGGTTTCAATAGCGAGCTGTTCGACATGCTGCCCGGCTCCCTTTTTTGAATTGAAAAGATTGCGCTCTATTATGTCCCCGTAATAAGATATTGGGTGAAATGTTGCATCTTTGGGAGAAATGACATGTCTGGTTGTAACCTCTCGGGAAGGCGCATCATTAAGGTTCGCTGTTGCAACTCTATAAAACGCATTTACGCAAAAATAAACAGCAATCGCTATTAATAATATATTTAGTATAGCAAAGTATCTTTTCATAATCAGAATAGCTGCCGGCACATTTTAGTTATTGTCCATCCATAAATGGCATCTTTCAGCCCCCGGCGGCGTTCTCGCTCGTTTTCAATCCTCGACATAGCGCGCTATGCCTGCGGTTGAAAACTCGCTCGGGTCTTGCCGAGAACCAAAATCTACCATTTATGGATGGACACTAGTTAGTTCAAAAAGAAACGGGGATTATCTAAGGTACCGTAAATCCTAATACGGAAGCCGTTTTTTCCAAATATTTTTTTCGGCAATAAATTTGCCGAAAGATCATTTCCCAGCGTTTCAATGAACAGAGGGTGTGGCTTAATCCTTCCTGAAAGTTTTAAATAACTTTGCCCGGGGGTGTTTTTCAAACTCACAGATCCTGAAATCCTGCCGTCTATCTGATCCCCGTTTATTATACATTTCTTGATTTGAAGATTCATATTTTTCATGACCAAGTCGGTGGCAATTTTTTTAAAAGGGATACTCTCCATTTGTAGTAGGGGCGTTGCCAACTCCAATTGACCATCTGAAATGACAAGCTCGGCTTTTAGGTGATCTCCGGATTCCTTTTGGTTCCGATATGTAAAGTTGCCGTCAAGCACCCCCGATATATTACGGCCGGTAAAATCTTTTATGGCAGATATTTCTTTGATCTGGATGCCGGATAATTTTCCGTCAATCATGACCTCCGGCCTGTGTTTAGTGAATTCTCCCTTGCCTTCTAGAACACCGGTATATGCTCTGCCTTTGAAAAAAAAAATGACCTTTGAACGAAAAAGCGATAAAAGACCGGGAGCTATCTTTATCTGGTCTACCGTGAATAAAGGATTCGGTGCGTGAAAAAAATTTACATTGTACAACTTCAAACCCGGGGGAAAAGCCGGCTTTACATAATCAACCGTAATATGAATACCCGGATAGGTCTTGTTAAGATGAAACGTTATGTAATCTTTTATCTTATCAGACGGGAACAGATAGTAAATAAAAAATGCTGTTACCGCTAGGATAAATAGGAAATACGGCAGCCATTTTCTGCTATTTTTCATAATTACTTTTCAACCGTTTCAACCTGTAGAACAGCGTCTATTAAATTTTCAAGCTTGCTTGTTTTTGAAATAGAAAGCCTTTTTATATTTACCATGTTTTTCGAGGTTTCAACCATATGAAGGTAAGAGGTCAACTGCTGCAACGTTAAGCCCTGCAGCTTCATTTCCACCTGAGAGATCTTAAAAGGGCTGTTTTTCTGAACGGATGTCGAAGGCTTCATATATGTTACATGTTTTTTTATTCCCGCTTTTCCGGTGAGTTTGTCCAGGAAAGAAAACAGTGTAAAACCGGCCTCCCTTTTTGCAAAATTCGATTTTGATAATTCAGTCCTTTTTTTAATGGTATTGTACTCTGATTGAAGGGCTGTCATCTTTTCCAGTATATCTGTTTTGGCCTGGAGGGTTCTTTCAAGACGCTCCCTTTTATCAAGAAACGGAAAAACTATAAATTGAAATACGAGAAACAGGCATATAACACCGGATAGTGCATAAATTGAGTATTTTTCACGTCTGGCCAGTTTTTTTGCCATTTACATCATCCCCTGTCGGTAGATGTTCAATTGTATAAATTTGACGGTCTTTTCGCAATCATTCAACGTACGATAAGTACGCCTCATGATTACAAAATTTGCACGCCTTGAATTTGAACTTTTTACGAAACCGTCTAAATCGGACTTTTTACGAGTTCATCAAATTTAGTCCTAGAAAAAATCGTATATAAATGATGCGATGTTAAGCGGGTACGCGGTTACAAATTTATTTTTAGCTTAAAACGCACCCGATTGTCGGATTTGTTGATGTTGGCGGAACTAATAACGACCTTTTTAAAAAGATCCGATTTTTCCAGGCCGTTTTTGATGCCGTCCACAGAATTAAACGTGTCCGTGTCGCCGGAAATCACGGTGTTTTCCGCCCCTATAACAAGTCTTGTAAAATTAACATCTATGTTCTTTGATATAAGCTTACTGATATTGTTTAGAATATCGATGGCCCGTATGTTGTTGTCGGTGACTCCCGGCAATAAAGCATTTTTTCTCGCTTCTTGTATTTTTATCCGCATCTGCTGAAGCGGATCGACTATTTTTTTCACATCAGGAAATGTTGAAGTGAAGACATCGGTTATCTGATTGTTCAGGACGGTCAGCTTTTTTCCCATAAAATAGGAATCAAAAACCACGTTGAAAAATGCTAACATAAGAACCACACCGGCAAGAATGCCGGTTTTAATCAAATTATTTTTGTGTTCCTCCCAGAATTTTTTTGCGGCAAAAGGACCTTTTCGGAAATTCAAACCATTGGTCCCTTCAATTTCCATAAGCGCAAGTGAAAAGGAATTGTCCATTTGCTGGGGATTCCATAACTGCGAGTCGGCATGCTTTTTTATTATTCCTGTATCCCGAACAAAATCCGTCCGTTTGACAGGAAATCCAAGGTTCTGTTCCATATCCTGATCAAAACCGGAATTATTAAGCCCGCATCCGGTGATAAATACACCTTCCGGTTTAAAATCCAAACCCATAATCTCTTCCAATGCATAGAGGGTGTGCCATATGTTGGTACAAAGTGATTCCATTTCAAATGAACGAGCATCTGAACGTATTGGGAAAGAACGTATCAGGCAAATGCCTCTGGACAAAATAGCAAACAGGGTGCTTTGATTCGTATCTATGTCGACAAACAGCCAGTTTTCATGAATATTTAAATGATTGGCGGCGCATAGCGCTGCCGGATAGCCGCCAACAGTAACAATCTCAGGCTCAATATTAAACGAGGCAAGTGTTTCTAAATATGCCTGCAGTCTTGATTTTTCTATAGCCGCTGCAATGAGGTTGTGACGATTGGCAACATCATCCAGATCTAGAGTATAAAAATCTATTATCAGATCATCTATGGGAAACGGAACCGTAGGCTCAAGTTCGTAAGGAAGGATTTTTTTTATTTTTTTCCGTCCCTTGAACGGCACCTGAATGTTTCTGTAAGATATCTCGTTGGCAGGAAAGGACGCCACACAGACAGAACCGGATATATCGATCTTTTCAACAATGGTTTTCAGGGAAGCAGCCAAAACCGTTTCCATATATATATGGTTTGATATCGGAATATGGACATGGGCTTCTATGTCTGTCTCCTTGATACCACTTTTTACTACAACTGCTGATACGGCATCATGTCGAATATCGAGGCCGAGGATTTTTCTGCTCATTGAACTTCCTAATTTGAAATAATTGTAATTATAGTATGTTATGACTGTTTTGTCAAGCTGTGACCCTTCTCCCAGCCCATCTAATAGGATGTGAAACGGATTAATACAAGAATTTTATTCTGTTTTCCAACTCAAAACGCTACATTCCCATTTCCCGGTTTTTTTGTTTTGCTCCCTTTTTACCATCGCTGTTATTTTCATTTTTATGTCATGTAATGTCGCAAATGACTCAATTCGAAAAATATCGCTGGTGGTTGTGATAATTTTGGGATCGATTTCAACATCACTCAAACCCGGCACTTGTTTATACCAGGTAGTACTGGAAAGATTATGGATATATTCCGAGTCCGAAGTCTCTAACCGATAGTCGTATATGGCCTGTGCAAGCTCCGGGTTCCCTGAAGGGAGCATCGCAACGAGTACCGGAAGATCTGCGGTATTAATGTTTATTTTTCCTTCATACGTAAATTTATTGTTACTCGTTTCGCTGGCACCAAAGACCGTCATATAACGGGAAATCCCGGACACCCCCCCTGCAAGCTGCCAGTATTCTGTTGTGATACCTTTTATAAGAGCAAGTTCGCCAATGTGAATGAACGGGCCGTTTCGGCAAACATAGGGGGGGTCAAGCTCCTGGTAATAGTCTGATTCCGCCCCGTTTAGACCGGTAATCGCCTCATCATCTCCGGAATCTATCCAGTCTTTGACCGAGTTTATGATCATGTCCGGTTCGAGGTCTTCAAGCGATTCATTTTGAGAAATCACAAGATGTAAAAATCGATGCCACATATCCCTCTGGGATTCATTAAAAATATGGCCATCAGGATATGTGACAAGGCTGTTTATCTGAATTTTTCCGAGTTCGTCAGTTATGGTTAATTTGATGTCCCCATCTTCAAAGGGCATATCCTGAAGGAGTTCGCTGATTTCTTTGGAATCAGCCCAGTCTTCCTGGAGTGAGTCGAAATCTGAATGGTTTCTATCTTTTATCAGAATGGCTTTTGCGATATCTATACCTGAGGACGCCATATGCGAAAGGGTAATACGATCCCGGCTTGCAGCGGCGGAAAAGACGACTGACCGGGTCTTTCTGTTCATTTCAAGGGCAACCGCAATCAATATCGTGATGATCGTCACGGTAACAAGAAGGGCAATGCCCCGATGGTTTCTTAAAATTTTATCAGGCATAAGCCTCTATTTTTTATTCTTTTTTCTTTCGATAGACCGGCAGCGTTACCATGGTTTCGAACCATAGGGAACCCGTACCGCCAGTCAACTCGAGTTTTATACCGATTGCCGCAGGGGTTGCATATCCGAAATCCTCTGCATCAGAATCCCACAAATCGTATTCTGTCCCTTCCCGGTCATAATATTTGAATGTCAGCGATTTAAGGTTTTCGCACAATATGGGGTCACCCGAATTTTCTTCAAATTCTTCATATGGGTACAGGTTGTCTGCACGTCTCAGCAAGAAATTGTCGTCGTCGGTGGCCTGAACATAGTAAACGACTTCCGCGATGTCACTTTCTGTTTTCCCCCCGAAGGATACATGTGCCGTTGAAGTAAATCTGAGTTTAGGAAAGGATATATTTTGAACATTATTCGTGTCTCCAACGATTCGATAAGGATCCGGCGGGTCGCTAAAATCCGGAGGCGCATATTGCGGAGGCAAAGATAGATGGATGGACTCAAGGTCAAAAATAATCCGGTTCAGGCAGTTTCTTGCCATTTCATAAGATTTAACCCCCTGATTAATTTCCTCGGCACCGGTGAATACTGAATGATATGAACCAAATATTGTTGTAACAAGAATCGCAAAAATAAAAATCGCAATCAAAATTTCAAGCAGAGTAAAACCGCTATTGGTTTGCGGGTCGCGGGTGAATGGCGTTACGCTATTTTTTCCTGACTTTTGATGCATTCCTAAATCGATTACTCCTGTATAAATCTATAGGATCTTAGGCGGTATGTTAATTCATCGTTGTTAAAAGATATGTTAACATCAATTTTTTTTAAATTCTCAGCAATATTTCCAAGTAGTTCCGACTCAATATCATCTACGACAACATTCCATCTGTAACCAGGAAATTCATCCCCGAAATCACCTGAATCATCTGCCGATTTACCCAAATTTTCTATTTCAACTTCAGCTATTTTTAATTGGGCCAGTAGAGGTGCGGTTGCATAAAATCTTGCGGCATAGTTCATGGAGATGGTTTGAGCCTGCATTTTATATACACTAACCAGAACAATGGCGATGATGGAAACGGCGACCATGATTTCAAGGAGCGTAAAACCAGAATTATGGTTCAAATCCTGGGTTACCGTCCTCTGTCTTCCGTCCTCTGTCTTCTGCATCCTGCGTTTTGACCTTTGTTTGTCTTTTGTTCAATCTTCAAATTCTATATATTTATTATATAAGCGGACATGAGAAAGAAACGGTTCGATAAGAAAAGAGAGAATCTTGTTATCCTTGGTTGAAATATGGATAATTGCCTTATCTGAATATCCCTTTTTATAAAAATAGATATCCGCCCGGCCAACTGTGATTTTTTTTTGACCCGGATATTCGACATCTTGTAATGATATATCATCAGACAGTTTGAAGCCGTCCGCCTCTGCAGCTTGAATCTCCTCCAGTGACATCATTTCGCTGGTTACCCAAAGTTTGTTTGAGTCCAAACTTAGGTGCAAAACATAGCGTTTTTGATCATGAACCGCCTTTTCTTTTAAAGTATGCACTTGCAACATAATCCATCGTGACGCTTTTTTGGTATTGTCCGACAGAATATCAACCTGAAATTGTGGAACGGCAAAAAAAAGCATAAGGCTGATCAGAGAAATAACCACTATGAGTTCTATGAGAGTGAAACCGTTGTTTCGCCTGAAGTTAAGTGTCATGGTTAGTTGGTGAGAATATAGGTAGTGTCTATCCATAAATCTATATTGAGCACAAATATAGTTTCCAATGCAGAAATTAGCCATTTTTCGCAAGATCAAGGAAATCAAGGAATTACGCGGAGGCGTACAAGTGGTACGCCGCACAAGTAATTCCGCAGGTTGACGCAGAGATTGCGGAAAAGGGCAATTTCTGGATGGACACTATGTGGTTTCAGCGGTATTCATGGTCATCAATACCCGGTTTGGCAAGAAAGCGGCTGATCACCAAAATGAAGCATCTCCGGATGGCAACTATTCAATTTCCCAACTGTTAATATCCTTGTTCTTGTCTTCTCCGTCCGGAACTCCGTCTGCACCATATGAAATAATGTCATACTCGCCGTGCGCTCCGGGAGAAAGATAGACGAATTCATTTCCCCAAGGATCTTTCGGGAGCCTTCCTTTTTCAAGATAGCCCTTCTTGCGCCAATTCTTCGGGAGTGTCCCGGTCTCAGGTTTCTCGATAAGTGCTTGCAAGCCCTGTTCGGTATCCGGATACATGCCGTTATCTAGTTTATACAATTTCAGAGCTGTCTCCAGACTCTCAATCTGCATCTTTGCTTTCAGCTGCTTCGCTTCCTCAGGCCGTCCCATTATCCTCGGTATGATAAGCCCGGCAAGTATTCCCAATATTACGATGACAACCATCAATTCAATCAGTGTAAATCCACGACCGTCTATCTTTTTTAAAAAATTTTTATTCTTCATACGTTATTCATCCTTATCATTTTAGTTTTATGAAATAACACGGACAATAAGCATTCCGGTGACCTGCATAAAAATTTCACCAACTAAATGCAATAGATTTTTATGGAGAGATTTATTTATACTGCCATCCATAATCGACGTCATCTTTTAATACGGAACGGCGCTACCGGATAAGCTGGTTCATTTCAAAAATCGGTAAACATATGGAAAGAACAATGAAACCCACAACAATCCCCATAATTAATATCATAACCGGTTCAAGAAGTGATGTTATGCTCATCACACTTGTTTCCACTTCATTTTCAAATACATTTGCAATTTTATCCAACATAGCTTCTAATGCCCCGCTTTGTTCTCCGACCTGAATCATCTGGATGGAAAGATCCGGAAATATTTTACTTTCCGCCAACGCCGACCCCAGCCCCTGTCCTTTTCCGACCTCTTGTGAAGCTTTTTCAATGATATCGGCAATCAGTACATTTTCCACTATATTTTTTACGATTCCAAGTGCAGGCAACATGGAAATTCCGTTTTCGAGAAGCGAGCCGAGGGTTCGGGAAAATCGGGCGACCGCCAGTTTTTTAGTTAATATTCCAAAACCGGGCAAAAGAAGTTTAATCTTATCATAATAATAATGTCCCTTCACCGTCTTTTTTATTCCACGTAAAGTTAACAGCATCAATCCGATCACGATAAAGAGAATCCACCAGTATGTTTTGAAAAAACTACTGATACCGATAAGAAAAAGTGTCGGGGCAGGAAGGGTCTGATTCATGTCTGCAAATATCGAAGTTATACTGGGAACAATAAATGTCAAAAGAAGGAATAGAACAATGGCTCCGATAAGGGACATTAAAACCGGATAAGCCAGCGCCGATCTGATGCGATGTTTTAAGGCCTGTTGCTTTTCGGTAATATCGGCAAGCCGTTCTAAAACGATTTCAAGCGCCCCGGAAGTTTCACCGGCCCTGACCATGTTCACATATAGCGAGGAAAAAGTTCCCGGATACAAAGATAAAGATCGGGCAAAGCTGTTTCCTTCCACAATGGAGTCCTTGATTTTTGCCAGTATTTTTTTGAATAATTGAGATCTGGTTTGCGGTATCAAAGTATCTAACGCCGATACAAGAGGGAATCCGGCCCCTACCAACGTTGCCAGTTGTCTGGTCATCATCGAAACTTCATGCGGTCTGACACGCGCAAAATAGCGTAAAATTGAAATCGACGAAGGTGCTTTTATTGTGCCGGTATCGTGCACTTCTTTAATGGAAACAGGAAAATTTCCGGATGCACGCAACTTATGACGGGCTGTCCCTGAGCTGTCGGCATTAATTATCCCTGAGACAGTCTTGCCTTTTATATCCAATGCGGTATATTCATATACTGGCATGTTAGGTGCTTATGTCTTTATTTTTATTTAATTACCTAAAACGTATTGAATTCAATTTTTTACGAATTCATCACTATAAAAATCATTGTTTGATTTTAAAAAGCTCCGATGATAATAGTCTTAATTTAAACGTTTTTCAAGCTATAAAACTATAATGCGGTTTTATACAACATCCGACGGGGAATTAAAAAAGGTAACAAAAAATAGGCCCATTTATAGGTCCATTAACCCGTTAGTGTCTATGCATATTTATGGATGGACACGACTTGCTTGGCTGAATTTATACTGATGTTAACTTAACATTAAAAGTTTATTAATTTTTCACTTCTTTTTTTGCTTATAGTGGGCTACAAATTCCGGGGGAAAGGCCGGCGAAGATGTACAAAAACTTTTTCAGTTTCAGGGAAAGGCCGTTTAAGCTCGTTCCGAACCCTGCCTATCTCTTTTTGAGCAAAAGCCATGAAGAGGTCCTTGCACATCTGACCTATGCAGTGATTCAAGGTGACGGTTTTGTGGAAATCACCGGGGAAGTAGGAACCGGTAAGACCACAATCTGCCGAGCATTTCTCGAAAATCTGGATCATAACACGAAAGCTGCTTACATCTTTAATCCCAGTTTAAATGCCATACAACTTCTCAAAGCCATCATTGACGAATTTGGAATTGAATCGGATACGGACAACATCAAAGATCTGATCGACCGGCTGAATTCTTTTCTCATTGCGAAAAAATCCGAAGGAAAAAATGTTATCCTTATCATCGATGAGGCCCAGAATTTGACCAAAGAAGTTCTGGAACAGTTGAGATTGTTGTCAAATTTAGAGACCGCCGAAGACAAGCTTATTCAGATTATCCTTGTGGGTCAACCCGAACTGGGAGAAAAACTCGATTCCCATGAACTCAGGCAACTGGACCAGAGAATCACTTTAAGATGTCAGCTTGCTCCCTTGAATTATAAAGAAGTTCGAGCATACATTCAACACCGTATCAATATCGCTTCCCTAAAGACCGAAATTCAATTTGACGCCGCCGCCTATCGGTCTATTTATCAATATTCAAGAGGGATCCCTCGATTAATCAATATTGTCTGTGACCGGGCACTTCTGAATGCATTCGTTCTTAATCAAGAGATAATATCCGGAAAGATAGCCATGGCTGCCATCCATGAGCTGGGTGTTAGGGGTGACATGAAACGCCGTTGCCTTCAAAAATGGAAAAAAACAGGTCTATTTTTCGCTCTGTTGTGTACAGGCATTATCATGGTATTGGTTTTCCGCTCCGAACTCCTTAACGATCATGCGAAATTAAGTTCACTGGAAAGGAACGGGGGTGATACTTCCAGATCAAATCGCTTAAGCCGATCAAAGCATTTAAAAACATCTCCTTCCCCCAAACCGTTACCAGATTCAAAGTCGGTTAAAGCACCGGTTAAGATTCCGGATAAGGCGCTGGCCAAAGCGCCTGCATTAAAGGAATCGAAAATCGTTAGGGAGTCTGTCTCTGATCTGGTGGTTTTACTTAAAAAATTGAACCGGTTTTATTCAAGAAACGCGGCCCTTAAGGTTGCCATGGATTTGTGGGGTACTCAATCTGAGATTGGACGGTATCTTAACGGTATCAGTGATGATCAGGCTTTTTTTCACCTTGCTTCTGATCAAAACGGTCTTTTAATCCGTCGCATTGAAGGTAGTTTTAACGCGGTACAAAAATTAAATCTGCCGGCCATTTTAGAATTCCATCTCCCTGGTGATCCTCCTCCGGTATATCTTACACTGAATCGAATAGATGAAGAAAAAATTACTCTCAGAGGAGGGAAAAAGGATATTTCAATAGAGCTGGAACCGAATGATTTAAAATCATATTGGTCCGGCGTGGCATACATTCCGTGGAAAAATTTCCTCTCTCTGGCAGGTACCATTCCGCTGGATTCTCCAAAAGTTTCCATAATAACACTGAAGCTGCTGTTACGGGATATTGGATTCAACTCGGTTGAAATTAATCCGTTTTATGATGAGAACACCCGGCAGGCAGTCAAAAATGTTCAGAAAAAATACGGAATCCATGTTGACGGTGTTGTTGGATCCACAACAAAGATAGCACTGTACAATGAAAAAAAGTTTAAAGGGATTCCTCATATTTCAAAGTTTTCGAATATACGATGACATCTTTTACTGGGGATAGAAGGTTGGATTAAAATTGAGTTCCATATTACAGGCCTTAAAAAAGATTGAACGCGAGTTGCCGGAAAAAAGCGAAATTCGATTCTGGAAACAAGAAACAGATGCGCAAAAAATTTCCCATAGGCGGTTAACGGATAATCTTCGCTTTAAAAAACAGTATGTCGCCATTTTTGCCGTTATAATTCTGGCTGCCTTTGGAGGGCTGTTTCTGGGCCGGAAACCATGGAGGAATATACCGCCACCGGTACCAAAACCGGAAACCAAACATTCAAAACCCATAAGCCGTATTGCGAAAAAGACGGCCGACCGGGATTTGTCTCAGAAAAAAAAGTCCGCCAAAAGGGTCAGCGAAACAATCTCGGTGGTCAAACCAGCGGCAAAAAAGAAATCTCCACCCCACATAAAGCCGCGGGAAAAGAAAACGGTCTCGGTTAAAAAAACAGAAAATATCGTTCCAAAATCTTCCAGTCCTGATAAAAAGAAGATCGCCGATCAGATTTTAATTCAAAAAAGTAACAACACCAAAATTAAAGCTGAAACATCCGGACAACAACTAAAAAGAAAAAGAATATTATCCATACCCGTTAAACAGGCCGGTGAGTCGAAGCTTCAGCTGCAGGCCATTGCCTGGTCCAGCGATCCTGAAAGCCGTCTTGCGGTTGTAAACGGTCGTGTGCTTCGGGAAGGAGGCTCTATTGAAAAGGTTTTAATAACGCATATCGGCAAGAATGAAGTTGTTTTCAAAAAAGGAGGGGAAGAATGGAAACAATTGTTCAGGCATAAATAATGTTCATTACCGGTTTAAGCAACCCCTTGGATTGACATTTCAAAAATATTGATTATGTTATTGTGTTTTATGTCTTTAATAAACTTTTGAGGTTTGTGCCATCGAAATTATTACAACAACAAAAATGATGCAAGCGCGCTCGGATCGGATGCGTCGTCAGTTTAAAACTATTGTGTTCATCCCTACAATGGGATTTCTCCATGAAGGTCATCTGTCTTTAATAAAAGAAGGCCACAAGTATGGAGATGACATGGTAGTGAGCATTTTTGTTAACCCCACACAGTTCGGCCCCGGAGAAGATTTGGAGTCTTATCCCAGGAATCTTGAAAGGGATCTGGTCCTATTACAAAAAGAAGGAGTAAATGCAGTATTTACCCCTGATGCCAAGGAAATTTACGGTAAGGAATTTCAAACCTATGTCACCTTGGAAAAACTGCCGAATTACCTCTGTGGTGCCTCCAGACCCATACACTTCAGGGGTGTCGCAACGATTGTTGCCAAGCTGTTCAATACGGTTAAACCCCATGTTGCCGTTTTTGGCCAAAAGGACTACCAGCAGCTTATTGTCGTTCGTCAGATGGTTCGTGATCTCAATTTCGGCATAGAAATAATCGGCGCTCCCACGGTTAGGGAGCCGGACGGACTTGCCATGAGCTCGCGCAATACTTATCTTACCCCCAAACAGCGGATTAGCGCCCTTTCTCTATATAAATCATTGCAAAAAGCAAAGGAGCTTACCAAGAGTGGGATACAAGATGCGGCGACTATTATAGATGCAGCAACAGAGCTGATACAATCATATCCTGAAACCGATATAGATTATATTGCCATTTGCGATACGGAAACACTTGTTGATATCCAAACGATCAATGGACCGGTACAAATGCTCCTGGCCGTGCAAGTCGGGAAAGCCCGGCTGATTGACAATATGTTACTGAATCCATAGAGAATGGAGTTTATCATTTAAAATATAATAGATTATAAATTTATTTTATTACATCTCAATAAATTAATGAGCTAACGGTAATAAAATGTACAACATTTACTTTTTGGAACTTAAACAAGGAGATGATTTATGGGTAATGAACAATTCTTTTTTACATCCGAATCGGTGACCGAAGGTCATCCGGACAAGGTTGCGGATGCGATATCGGATTCTATTCTCGACGCAATTATGGAAAAGGATAAAGCCTGCAGGGTGGCCTGTGAGACGCTTGTAACTACCGGTCTTGCTTTTATTGCCGGTGAAATTACAACCAGCTGTTATGTGGACATGCCTGAAATTATTAGAAATACAATTCGTGAAATCGGATACCATTCATCCCAGATGGGGTTTGACTGGCAGACCTGCTCGGTCATTACAAGTATTGATCACCAATCCCCGGATATCGCTCAGGGGGTAAACGTGGGTGAAGGGCTTTTCAAAGACCAGGGCGCCGGAGATCAGGGACTTATGTTTGGGTTTGCCACCGATGAGACGCCTGAATTAATGCCCATGCCGATTATGTATGCCCATAAATTATGCCAGCGTCTTGCCACGGTCCGAAAAAACGGATCCCTTGATTTCTTGAGGCCTGACGGCAAAACTCAGGTGACGATCGAATATGAAAACGGCAACCCGGTACGGATTGATACCGTTGTTATCGCCGCGCAGCACAAACCGCATATTACTTACGATGAGTTGAGAGAAGCGATCGTCGAAGAGGTCATCAAAAAGGTGATCCCCAAGGAGCTAACGGATGGTGACACCCGATACTTTATAAATGCCACCGGCAAGTTTGTGATTGGCGGCCCCATGGGAGACTGCGGGGTTACGGGGCGAAAGATTATTGTTGATACTTACGGAGGTCAGGGGAGCCACGGCGGCGGATGTTTTTCAGGGAAAGATCCTTCCAAGGTCGATCGCAGCGCTTCATATATGGCCAGACATATCGCAAAAAATGTTGTTGCCGCCGGCCTTGCAAAAAAATGTGAAATACAGATTGCCTATGCCATCGGTGTGGCAAAACCTGTTTCCGTGATGGTAGATCTTATGGGAACCGGTGTAATTTCAAAATATCGGGTCAAAGAAATTATCAATGAAGTTTTTGATTTAAGACCCGCAGCAATTATTGAATATCTGGACCTGCTTCGGCCAATCTATCGTAAAACTTCAGCTTATGGGCACTTTGGCCGAAATGAACCTGAGTTCACGTGGGAAAAAACCAATATGGTGGATGTTATTAGAGAAAAGGCAGGGCTTTAGGAATTGAAGACTGTCGATTGATGATTGATGATTAAAGAATAAGAAAGACGGACATGATCGAATGAACAACCACTTAACGGTTTAACGAAGTCTGAAGGAGATGAATAATCCATGGAATATGATATTAAAGATATAAAACTGGCCAAGGAAGGTCTGCTGCGGGTCGAATGGGCCAATCAGAGCATGCCGGTCCTAAACAATATCAAGAAAAGGTTTGCAAATGAAAAACCTCTGAAAGGCAAGCGCATAGCCGCCTGTCTTCATGTGACGACCGAAACCGCCTCTTTGATGCAGACATTAAAAGCCGGCGGCGCCGAGGTTTCTCTCTGCGCCTCCAACCCGCTGAGCACACAGGATGATGTAGCGGCTTCCCTTGTAAAGCATGATAAAATTTCCGTTTTTGCCATCAAAGGTGAAGACAACAAAACCTATTACAAGCATATCCATTCAGCAATAGACATCAAGCCTCATTATACCATGGATGACGGCGCCGACCTGGTTTCTACAATTCATTCCGAGCGCCAGGAACTCATAGAAGGCGTCAACGGAGGTACGGAGGAAACAACCACCGGAATCATTCGACTCAGAAGTATGGCGGCAAACGGAGTCTTGCAATACCCCATCATAGCGGTAAATGACGCCCGAACCAAACATTTTTTTGATAATCGTTACGGCACCGGTCAAAGCACTGTGGACGGCATTATTCGGGCCACAAACCGCCTGATCGCAGGATCCAATTTTGTGGTCTGCGGTTATGGATGGTGCGGCAAGGGGCTTGCGATGAGAGCGTGTGGAATGGGAGCAAACGTTATTGTAACCGAAGTCGATCCCACTACCGCACTTGAAGCGGTCATGGATGCATTTACCGTAATGCCCATCCGACAGGCGGCAAGGATCGGTGATTTTTTCTGTACGGTTACCGGTAATATCAATGTAATACGCAAAGAACATTTCGAGGTCATGAAAGACGGCGCTATTGTAGCCAATTCCGGTCATTTTAATGTCGAGCTCGATCTTGAAGGGCTCAAAAGCATAACAAAATCCCACAGGATAATAAGGCCCTTTGTTGAAGAATTCATGCTGAAAAACGACAAGAGGATCAATGTTCTGGGTGATGGAAGACTGATAAATCTTGCAGCCGCTGAGGGACATCCTTCAAGTGTTATGGATATGAGTTTTGCCAATCAGGCTTTGAGTGTCGAATATATGGTAAAGAGGAAAAAGAAATTTAAAAAGGATGTCTATCCGGTACCCGAGGAAATAGACAAGGCCATCGCCAAAGAAAAACTGGCTTCCATGAACGTTAAAATTGACAAACTTACCGCTGAGCAGAAAAAATACTTGGCCTCGTGGAGTATGGGAACGTAGTGGATTGTCGATGGAAGGTTGTCAATCGAAGAATACATAAAAGCCGATCTCTTTTGGGTCGGCTTTTTACTCTACCACAATGATGACTCGGCATTTTTTCATAAAGGAAAGATTCTCAGAAGCACTTCGAAGCCTGCTGGCATCTACATTACTGATGATAACGTCGGAATGTTGGACACCCTCTGTCCGCAACCCTTTAACCATTAAAGGATTGTCGCCAACCCTCAGATTATTTTGAGCTTTTGCAAGGCCCTTTGAATACCCACACATTCCTTGCTGTACGGCATATTCACGGCTGACAAAAGCGGATCCATAAACTTCACGTGCATTTTCGTCGAGTATTTTTGGGGCCATGACCGGCATTGTTCCCAGGCCCCTGGTATCAACAACCAGTCCGGTAAAAATAGAGGGCGAATTCTTAACGGGCGCCATGGTTCTGATCGATTCCAACGGCTGGATTTCCCCTGGAAGAACCAGCTGGGCAAATCCACCTCTCAGGTTCATTTCCATTGTAACTTTTACGGTGCCGTCCGAAAAATAATCTTTTTTTACAATCTCAGCATCTTTAACCATACTTTCTATTTTAGACATAATTATATCATTTTTCCACTCATAATCTCCGACAACGGTGGTGCCGTCAATTCTAATCCCTTTCGCAACTTCAAGGATTTTTCGGCAGGCATCCAGCCTTGCATTTTTCAAAGCGGTTGAACGGGCTTTGACATGGTCAGGACACTTATTATGAAGAACACCGATCCCTTTTGCTTGAATGACTCCCCTGCTCCAGTTGATGATCCCTTCTGTCCTCTGTTCAACAACCTAAACGCCGGATGATTTTTCATGGGTACTCCCTGGCCTATTTCTTTTAACGATTGGTTTTTCAAAATAACATTCCGTTTCAGAGCCCGATCAATGGGAACATATTTTAAAGAATTCCCTAATAACATTGATTTAATCACCCAATTTTGTCAATAGAAATTCACGGTCTCGAAAAAGTTGTTTTTCGGTCTTTACCCACTCATCAAAATTGTTCGGTTTCTCCGAGTTCGGCAGATAATAATTTTTTATATTGTTCAATCCGGGATAGGGCCTCTTTTTCGGTCGAAACCTGTTTGATGGATTCACGAAATCTGCTGCTGTAACGTAATCCCTTGACAAACCACCCGAGTCGGCTGCGCATCATACGCATCGCCCGCTGTTCTCCAAAGTATATTACAGAAGATCTGAGATATTGAGCCATCACTTCAAAACGCTGGGATGGATCCGGCAATGAGGCTTTATTTTCCCGGACGAGCTCAAGTACCTGAGAAAAAATCCAAGGGTTGCCGATGGCCGCTCTGCCGATCATGACAGCATCACACCCGGTTTGATTTTGCATCTTCAATACATCTTCAGGTCTTATGATATCCCCGTTTCCGATTACAGGAATTGAAGCAATATTTTTAATAGCGGCAATCAGGGACCAGTCGGCCTTGCCCCGGAACCCCTGAGTCGCAGTGCGTGGATGCACAGCAATAGCGTCCACACCGCATGCTTGAGCTATTTCAGTTATTTTTAAGGCCTGCTCCCCGGAACTGTCCCATCCGGCTCTTATTTTTATGGTCAACGGAATTTTTACCGTTCTACGGATCGCCCGAAGAATTTTTTCGACCTTTTGGGGCTCTTTCATAAGGGCCGCACCCGAACCGGTTTTTAGTACTTTTTTTACCGCACAGCCAAGGTTGACATCTAGGATATCAGCCCCTGAGGATTCAACTATGGTTGCAGCTTCAGCCATAATCGAAAAATCCGAACCGAATATCTGAACCGACAACGGTTTCTCCGCGGGGCGGCTCTCGAGCAATTCATGTGTTTTAACCGAGTGATAAACCAGGCCGTTGGAACTGATCATTTCCGAGCAGACCAGCGCACAACCCGCTTCTTTGGCCAGCAGCCGGAAGGGCAGATTCGTAATACCTGCAAGTGGCGCTAATACGGTAATATTATCAAGCAGAACTGAACCGATTTTCATTTGTTCGACAACTTTCTTTTTGAAGTCGGACTCGCATAGCAAAACAGGCAATTGTGATAGCATGGGTGCAAGTGATAAGATCCCACGTCAACCGATACCATGCATTCGCACCCCTGCTTTATCCTCTGGCCGGTATCTTTTTTAAAGCTCAGATGACCACCGAAAATTTTTACTAAAAGATCGTTGGGAATACATGAACTTTTTTTTATGTTTGAATCTGCGGGCAGAGTGTTGTGAATATCTTTTTCACAACAGGTATAAAGATCAATATTTTTTTCAGAAAGTTCTTTTTCCATTTTCAGAAGAACTGCTTTTTTTGTTTTCAATGGCGGATCCACGAACGAAAATCCGGTCAGGGTTGTGATCCGTTTTTGAATTTTTGGGTAATGGTCCATGAAGCTTGTAATACATCTTGTAACACCGCATCGGCAAGCCCTTGCGGCAATCCGTGGAAAATCATTTAAATTATCCTGAACTCCTTTTTCATGAAATTTAAAAAAACAAATGGGATCAAATCTCCAGTTCATTGCTGCTGGGTCAAACTCCCGGCAGAGTTCCTTTAGTTGGTCAAGACGTTGGTTTAGCGGCGGCACACGAGGTTCAAGCAAGGACGAATTCGAGTTTATGGTAAAATTAAAAAAAAGATTGTATCCCATGGAAAATAGCTTTTGGCCGAATCCGCCCTTGATGAAGGGACCAAAATTTTTTGACCAGAATACAAGGGTGTGAACGTTGTCCGGAGTTGCCGTTATTCTGGATTTTTGCCGGTTATATGGATTGATAATCTCAAAAAAACCCTTTTGTATCTGACTGAAGAACCAATCCATGTAAAATGCCGGAATATCAGTCCGCCTGGAGGCAGAAATAACGATTTGAGTCGATGTTTTCATTAAAACATTCAATCTTTATTTTTCTTCAGATCTAATAATGATATCACCTTTCCGTTATCCGGTTTTTCAGGTTTTTCGGATTTATCTGCGGAGGGATCAGGCGATTTGGGGCAAACCACCGGCTCCAGACGCATTCTCTTGCCGCCCATGGTAAACTCCTGACCGTTAATATAAATATCCCGCAAGATCCAGGTTGCGACCTGAAGGGGTAGCTGTAACATCAGTATTTTCACATGATACCAATCTTTTTTTACATCAGGAGAAATATCTTCTATTCTGGCGAATGATATGGGTTGATCTTCAAGATATATAAGTACAACGTCATTTTCTTTTGCCATGATGCCGTCCTTTGCAAAAAGTTAATGTATTTTCTTTCATTGCCACCCAGAAGACAAGCTTCGAAGAAAGATTATTAATAAAACGTTTCGTTATTGATAAAATCTATTGAAAGTAAGTATATTATTAACCTGGGCATGGCCCCAGGGAAATATAAAAAAGTTTCATGGGATAAAAAATAGTGGAATGAGGGAATATAAGAATCCTGAATCAAATGGTCCCAAATGAATTCGCCTGGAATTTCGGACGCGATATACCGTCTTTGAAGTGTAAATGATCGTGAGATTATTTATAAATATAAGATTATCCGTTTTTCTGCTCGAAGGTTTTCATAAAATCGACAAGGGTTTCGACTGCCGCTATACTTGTGGCGTTGTAAATCGAAGCCCGGCATCCTCCCACAGACCGATGCCCTTTAAGGCCGCCCAAACCGTTTTCCAGGGCTTGCTCTACAAATCGTTTTTCAAGCGCTTCGTCCGGGAGGCGGAAAGTTACATTCATTAATGAACGGCTGTCAGGCCGGGCCGTGCCGTTATAAAAATCTCCCGAATCTATGGCTTCGTAAAGAATACGAGACTTTTTTTGATTGATTTCCGCCATTTTTTCAAGTCCGCCAATGGTCTCCTCAAGCCACTTCATTACCAGTTGAATCACATAAACCGAAAAACACGGTGGGGTATTAAACATTGAGTTTTTGGATGAATAGGTTGTGTATTTGAGCATTGACGGCAGCTTGTCCGGCACCTTATTGAGCATATCCTCCTTAATGATCACCATGCACACCCCGGCAGGACCGATATTTTTTTGAGCCCCGGCATAAATAAGACCGAACTTATCCACACGAAACGGTCTGCTCATTATATCCGATGACATATCGGCAATAAGCGGCACACCGTTTGTATCGGGAAAGGATGCCCACTGGGTCCCTTTTATTGTGTTATTGGATGTAATGTGAATGAAAACCGCATCGCTGCTGAACGTAATATTTTTCGGAATATATGAAAAATTATGATCTTCCGAAGATGCCACAACCTTGATGGTTTTACCCTGTATTTCGGCTTCCTTTATAGCTTTTGTGGACCAAGTACCGGTATTAACATAGTCTGCGGATTCGTCTTTTCCGAGAAAGTTCATCGGTATCATGCAAAATTGCAAACTTGCACCGCCTTGGATAAATAGCACGTGGAATGTATCATCCAGATTCAACAGACGCTTGGTTCTATCAACCGCATCGTTTATAACATCGTCAAACCATCTGGAGCGGTGGCTTACTTCGGTTATCGACATGCCGGAACCTCCGAAGTTTAAAAATGAATCTTTGATTTCTTCAAGTACGTCAATGGGAAGAGCGGCAGGCCCGGCATTAAAGTTATAAATTCTGTCTTCCTTCATGTGGTTCCCCCATGATTTATCATCAGATTTATTAGAAGCTGTTTCAAAACCTCCGGTTCTTTATTTAGAAATCTTTGCTAAATGCTAAGCTTATCCATTACAAAAAAGCTTATTTGTACAGAACAGTTGAAATATGTCAATGAGTATTTTTCAGTTGCCACAATTCCATATACATACATATCCTTAAATACACTAGGCGGGTTAAAATGTTTATTTCATAAATTTGACACAGAGATTGCGGAAACGGGCCATTTCTGGATGGACACTCGTTACCATAACCGGTCCGCGTGCACTTTGGGAAGTCCCGCGGCCATGATTTTACTGACCACCGCTGCAATATCGTAAGGAACAAATCTTACTTCAAGGGAATCCTTCGATGTGTTCCAAATCACGTATTTTGCATTGTTATTCCTGTCTCTGGGTTGTCCGACGCTGCCCACATTGACGATATATTTTCTGCCTTTATGCAAAGGTACAGTCCCTTTTCCAAGGGAAATATATTGGGATATTTTATCGTCAAATCCGATGAGTTTCAGCTCATGAGTATGCCCCACAAAGCAAAGTCTTTCTTTCATTTCTCCAAAAGTCTGTTCGAGAGTGTCTTTGGAAACCTGAAATAAATAGATGTTCATGGAATCCGGCGGAAAACCGTGAACAAATCGACTTTCGTGAATCACCAAAGATGATTTCATGCCGCGAATATAATTAAAGGATTCCTCGGACAGCAGGGTCTTTGTTTGTTGCAAAGATCTCCGGGCGGCAGGATTAAACCAGTTCAAATATTCGCCATCTAACACCGCCCGCTCATGATTTCCCATCACACACGGAATATTGCGTTCTCGAACCTGTCGAATCACCTGCTCCGGCTCGGGTCCATAGCCCACATTGTCCCCCAGACAAACAACAGCATCAATACCCGAAGCTTCAATATCGTTCAAAACTTGTCCAAACGCATCCAAATTACCATGAATATCGGAAATAATGGCGACTTTCATATCTCAACCTTCTGTGCCCGATGATGGAGTATCAACTTTAGATATTTCAATAAGATCCTCTTAATATGGTTTCCCACTGTTTTTTGTGGAGTCAAACATATGTCGAGAACTTTCGCAGATCCTTAATGTGCACAAAAGATCGGCGCAGATCTAGTAAAAAATCGCTCGATTCAGTTTTAAATATAACATCAGATGATTTTTCCTGCAACGAAAGATAAAAGGGAAAGGATTGACGCAGAGATTGAGCCCCGGTTAAACATTAAATGCGGATTTAACTGGGCAAGCAAAAAGACCATTTATGGATGGGAACTAACTAATCGAACTTATCTACTCTATAACCGGATCTTCTCAAATGATCGATAATTCCGTCTGAGCCAACCAGATGGCCAACGCCCACCAAAATAAATTCATTTTGGGAAGTTTGAAGATAGTGTTCAATGAAAAGACCGGAATCCCCAAAGTTTCACAATACCGTCTCAGAAGATCG
>JAFDHQ010000247.1 GCA_019308685.1 Deltaproteobacteria bacterium | reverse complement strand
CCAAATGTCCCGAGCTGGAGGAATGAAGTGTCGTAACGGCTTGGAGAGATAGACAAACCTTACCAGGTTTTCATTTCTTTCCTTGGCATCATTACATTTTTCCAAAATAATGATACAGGTGTTAATATCAGCATCTTCAAACCACCTTTCCACTTTGGATTCGATAACGGCAATAATTTTGTAGTTGTTCAAAAAAAGTTCCTGTAGTCCCTTGCCGTAATCTACATCCATCCACGAGTTGGATACAATAAAGCCAAACCTCCCTCCATTTTTTAGGAATTTGGTACCATGAACAAAGAAATAGGCATGTATCCCGGCCCTTTTTGAAATTGTGGCCAGTTTTCTTCTGCCCATGTGAAGCGCCTTGCTTATCATTTCATCTTTGTATCCAATCTTTCCGGTAATCTCTGACATTTCCTCCTGTCTCGTGTAAGGAGGATTTCCAACAATACAGTCATACCACCGCGGATAGGTGATCTCTCGCTTCTCTTTACCTAAGGTTTTAGTGATAATTTTTCTCCACTTTTCCGGCAGATGGAATCCTTCTTGGTCTGCCATGAGATCAAAGAAATCGTTTTGGGCGATATTTGGATAATTTTTCAAGACCCCCAAATCGTTAATGGCCAAATTGATCAAGGAAAGATGTGCGGGGAATTTGGCAATATCAACACCCCACAGGGTTTCAAGAATATCCTGGTGGGACATTGTGTTATTCATCAATTTTTTGTGCTGATATGCCCTGACGAGAAAAGTTCCTGCACCACAAGAAGGATCAATCACTTTATCTGAATCTTTTCTGTGACAAAATCTCAGGATAATGTCCACAACATCGGCACTTGTGAAATACTGTCCAAGGTTATGCCTCTCTTCGGAAGGAATCAGTCTCTCAAAGATTCTGCCAATGGTGTCAAAACCGATTTGGGAAATGTCGTACCTTTTTAAAACCTCAACGATCCCTTTAATATCGTCAACGATTTCTTTGTGTTCCGGGAAGGCAATCTTATCTATAAAATCAGTGGAATAGATGGTCTCGTAATCTATTTGTTGTATAACTGTATCAAAATAGGATTGGAGTAATTTTTGAAGCTGTCCCCCGGCAACAAGGTCATCAGGGATGGTCAGAGATGCCAAAATAGTCTGCTTTGACTTGAGAACCTGGTAGAATAAGATTTTATTTGTTAAAAGATAGCCAGTCTGCCTCGCGGCCTTTTCAAAGTCACCCTCTTGGCCAGTGAAATGCCACTGTTGTTCGATGAACCATCTGGTAAGCTGTTTTCTGAATTCTGGTTCTTTATGAAATCTGTCTCTTATAATTCCCTTATAGTGTTTTGAAAGGCGATAAATTTTTTCATGAAGAAGATAAATGAGAAGTTCATCAATTGGAAGAAGAGGTTCTGTTTTCTTGCCAATATGAACTTCTGAAAGTTCAAAAAGGAATCTTTCTAGACCTTTGATGATACTGTTTTTAAACCGAGGCTCTTCAATACTGTCTATGTCTTCAATTTTAGAAAGATCATAGATTCCGGCAATCTGCTCCGATTCATGGGCCATTCTGTTGACTGCCTCGGTTTTAAACCAGATTATTTTCTGAAAATTGGAAGTGGCAAAATATTTGGCTTTTCTATTATTGGCCTTCTTATGAGCATCGGTTTTTAGTTCCTCGGCAAAAGAATCAATAAATGGGGGTTTGAACTCGATGACACACAGCGTTCTGGAACTTTGCGGTGATTCAAAAAGGCTTACATCTGCCCTTTTCCGAGTTCCAGTCTGGATTATCTCAACTTCAGCTTGTCCAAAAGGGAGCCCCTTTTCTTTGACAAGCCCATTAATCCATTCAGCAGCCTTAGCAGCCGCTGTCCACTCTGTTTTGTGGATTGTGTTTTCAAAAGGACTGGAAACTCTTACGGCTCTACCCAACAACTTAGACTTTTTCTTTGTCATTTTCTTCTAAAACCTGTTTGGCGATTCTGTTTGCTATTTCAAAGGCTGCTGCTATCCTGATAATTTTCACGTCGGATAGCCCTTTTATCTCAAGGAACTTTTCTAGAGGCTGATTAGCCATCCCTTTAAATGAGTTGAACTTTCCCAAAACCTCTTCCGCTATTTTTTCCGCAGGTTTTCCTTTAATTCCCGATGATATCAATATGGAAAGTAATTCGGCATCTGTCAGAGACTCCGGCCCCAGTTCTCTTAATTTTCCCCCCGGATGAGACCATTTCTGCATAGTTTATGCTCCATATTTAATAGTTACCATGCCCAACGGATCGATATGCGGATCATAAGCATAGGTTTTTTTGCCGGTCTCTTTATCCGTATCGGGAGTCACCAGACCGACCGGCGGATTATTGACCCGCTTTTTTCCCTTGTGATTATACTGCTCAATCGGTTTTTTACCGGTTTTCTTCCTTGCCATCCGATTCACCTTTTTTGGGTTTAGGTTCTTGTTGAAATCATAACTAACAAGCTCAAATGGCGTCTAACCATCTAACAATTTAAGCATTAAAAACATGTATGGTCTAAAGCCAAGGGCGAGTTTTATCAAATATCAAATAATGCTTCCTTGGGCAGAGGCAGGTCTGGGCTGGCTTTGGGATGAATCCAGTCCAACGCTGCAAGATTACGAACAGTCAATGCAATTTCGCTTTCGTCAAGTTTCGGCCTTCTAAGTTTTTTCCATTGTAACACTGCATCTACAACATCGTGTCCTTTCGGCAAGCGTGCATGCAATTAATTTTTAGCTATGTTAGCATCGATTGTCAAAAAGAATATGGAGGACAATCGATGGAACAGCAAAACGCACTCACCTTATCACC
>JAFDHQ010000052.1:17794-19129 GCA_019308685.1 Deltaproteobacteria bacterium | reverse complement strand
TTATTCTGATGTTCTGGGTTTTAATCTCCTATCATTGCCGCTCCTTCGTTCTTTGCCGGATCTGCGCTCCGGTATATACGAAGTGTAAGAAAATTCACGCCTGTCAGTTCCTAAGCGCCGGCCTCCATTGTCGGGTAGTGTGTGGGTCATGTCAACGATCGTCTGCTATTTAAAGAACTTTTTTCGTCCAAATACTGCCAAACCGATTAAGCCGGAGCCCAAAAGAAGCATGCTTGCCGGTTCGGGAACGGCTGAAAAATTACCAGCTGTTTCAGCCATTAAAGAACTGCCTCCGTTAGCAAATAATAACAAAACGGTGATGATTATAATCGATAATATTCTCATGCATCACCTTTAGGCGTGAAAAACCGTTTTATAAAAATGGATTAAGTTGATTGTTAGACTGATAAAGATTGAAATTACACACATTAAAAAAGCCGAAGCACCTTACTTTCCAAGGTAACCCGGCTATCTTAATATAGATCCGCGGCTTTCCGTCCCGGCCTTATGGCCGCTTTGGCTTTTTCTTGGTATGTTCTGATTCAACTTGTTCTGATTTATTTATGCAAAAACCATGCAGGAACATACAAATTTTTTGCCCCTTTAAATTTCAGACAGTTATCGTAAATGGAAAGGCGCGTGGTATAATATTGTGAAATGAATACCATATATTTTATTGAATTTTTTACATATTGGGTAGTTCAGGTAATATTTAAACTCGGCTTCCGAGATTTAATATTTTCTTCTTTTTTTATATTTTATCAGTTCGTATCGAATGGTGATCCAAAATATATCGTCGGAGGGTATCTCAGCGCCGAATTCCCGAATGGCTCTTTTTGCAAGCATGGAAAATGATCTCTGGAATGCCGGGCCATGGTGGCCTTCGAGCTGCAATGTTTTTTTTAAAAAAAGCGTTTTGGGATCCATGTTCCATGTGTTTTTGAAAAGGGTTTTTTCCCTGTATTCTTTGGTTTTAAAAGCGGTGTACCTGTAAACCGCAACATGTGCCAGTTCATGAATAAGGGTTCCCTTCCAGTCTCCAAGGTAAGGCCACAATTTAATTGTAATTTTGGCGAATTTACCCTTGTGTTCCGTCTGCGTTGATTTCAGATCTTTAAAAACCATGCGTCCGCACACCATTCCAAGGGCAGGTTTGACCTGATTTCTTAAAAAAACGTCACCATATCTATTTACAAAATATTTGATACCATCCTTGCTTTCATACGGATAGCATTTATTCCCGAAATAATCTGTGAAAACCTCTGTTTCCGGCTTTTGAATACGGATAAGGACATTTAATACGCCCGGCTCCTTGATTTCATCCTCCGGCCGCAG
>JAFDHQ010000052.1:0-17774 GCA_019308685.1 Deltaproteobacteria bacterium | reverse complement strand
CATATTTATTTGTAAAAATCTATTCGGAATTCCCACCAAAGTTCGGTGGCGGTTTAAAATTTGAGTCTGACCTCAGAGGAATAGGCTCCGCCCCGGTTGAATAGGCTGGGCATTCAACGGGGTAAACATTTTACGGGGCAGGCGCAGATATTGGCGAAAAAATCAGTTGACGTTCAGGCACTATTTGTGCCTTTTGAGCTCCACCAGTGTAGCGCCCCAGCCTCCGGCTTCCAGGGGTGCATCTCGGAAAGATATCACCATGGGATTTTTTTTTAAAAGTTCCAGAACCCGCTTTTTCAGAATTCCCCGGCCCTTTCCATGGACAATTCTTACAGAGGTGATATCTGCATCAATGCAAGCTTCAAAGTAATCCACAAGAAGCTCGGGTATATCTTTGGGTTTAAAAGTATGAAGATCTAAAATATCTTCTATGAGCATGTTTACGGATTGCATGTAAAAAAGTTATCCTGTATTCGTCTTTCCCTGAACACCCTATCGCTTGTTGGAGTGAAACCGAAATCGCGCCAAACGGGATCTTAGCGCAACGGAGGTCCCGACCAGCGGGGCTGCGGGAAGCTTAATTTCCAATTGGGGAGAAGCCCTTAGCTTCTCTTGAAATCGTTGTATATCATGCTATAGTACAATCAATTTTTAGATAAATAAATCCCGAATCCTGGATCCGGTATCTTGTATCATGAATCCGGAATATTTTCATCAAAATAACAATATGGAATTGTATCAATGATTAAGGTATTCATGCTCCCTGTTTTTGCCTATTTACTTGGCTCCATCCCCTGGGGTATTGTTTTGACCCGGTTGTTTACTTCCGTAGATATCCAGAGTGAGGGAAGCGGAAACATCGGTGCGACCAATGTCGCACGTATCGCAGGGTCCACTCTTGGAATTCTGACACTTATTGGTGATATGCTTAAGGGGGGTATTCCAGTATGGATTGCGGTTGTACTCGCAACTCCCAACAGCTTTTGGGGTGAAATTTACATTTCACTTGTGGCGCTTGCCGCTTTTTCAGGTCACCTTTATCCGGTTTACATGAGGTTTAAAAAAGGAGGTAAAGGGGTTGCAACGGCTGCAGGGTGTTTTGCGGTAATTTCACCCGTGTCATTTATGGTCGCAATTCTGGTTTTTATCATGTTTGTTTGCTGGCTCAACATTGTTGCGGTTGCATCACTTGCCGCGGCAGCCGTTCTTCCGGTTGCGGTTTGGAAGGCAACTGGATCCGGTGTTTTGACCGGATGCGCTGTCGTAACAGCGATATTAATCTATTTTCGCCATACAGACAATATCAAAAGACTTCTTAAAGGTACGGAACCTGTAATTTGGAAATAGCCAAATTGACGTAACTTCTCAATAAGTTCTGGTGTATGAAATACTCATATTGAACCGAATCCATAATTTATTGATATGTTACAAATTGACAAGTTAATAGCTAAATTTAACATCAAACGCAATTTTAGCAAAACAGAGCCCAGATAAGCGTAATAACTCCTGCCGTAATGAAGTTCGTTTCAACCAGAAACTCCAGCCGTGTTCCGGGAAGCATATAGCCCAGTTCATGGGCTGAGAGAACAACAAAAATAAAAACCGGACAGATTGCAAGTACGAATCCAAGGGTTGAAATCAAATGAAATACACCGGATACAATCAAAATGCCGATGTTTATTATAAGTATGGTTTTTAAAAGGCGAAGGGCTCGCTTTTCTCCCATCAATATAGGGATTGTTTCTTTCCCCACAATACGGTCTCCCTGCATATCAAGAATATCAAAAAATGCAGTTCTCACAAAAACAAGGCTCATGGACCAAAAAAATACCAATACGGTACTCAGGCCAATATGTTCCGATACAGACAAAGAGGGCAATACTGCGGTAACGATTCCCCATGCCATTGTAATCAGAATTGTTTTTGATCCCGGGATATCTCTTATTCTCCGATACTTACCGCTAAAAAAACGTTCCGGCAGAAGTCTCAAATTGTAAGACAGTCCCATTATGCTCATAACAAAAAGAACCAAAAAAGGCACAGTTCCCATTGAATAGGCGGTCATCAATCCGGCACCGCCTGCAAAGAAAGCAAGAAGCACAAGCAAGACCTTCTTTCTGTTATAAAAAGAGGATCGTTCAGGATCATTGTATTGGTCTTCCTTAGTGCCGATAAGGTTGTTGAGAATATGCATGGACTGGACATAAAGCATGGCCATAAGGACATTGGGCAAATAGTGGGTAATTCCCTGGAGTTTTGTGCATGCATAGCACAGGCATCCGGCGCCCATAGCCACATAGATATTTGTGAGAAGAAGTGAGCGCTGGATGGCAAAAATAATGCTGCGCCAGCTCTTTTGCTTTTTAAAAGGAATGGCTTCCAGGGTTCTATAGATCCTTTTTATTATCCAGTTCGGAGTGGACGCGCCGGCTGTTATTCCTACGGATCGGATTGAAGATAGTGCCTTTAAATCGAGCTCGGATTCTGTCTCAATATGATAGGTGGGCTTACCGGTTTGCCTTGAAATTTCGGCAAGCCGCTGGGTATTCCCGCTGTTATGGCCTCCCACGACAATGACGGCATCTACGAGATTCGCCAGGCGATGGACTTCGGCCTGGCGCTTGGCTGTTGAATCACAGATCGTATCAAAAATCTTGTAATGGGGAAATTTTTGGATAGCCCAATTTTTTACTTTTTCAAAAAAAAGCGTGTTCTGGGTGGTCTGTGCAACAATAATAGCCCTGTCAAAGGGTGGGAGGGAGTCAAGGTCCTTAAGATTGTCCACAGCATACCCTTTTTCCCCTGCGTAACCGAGCAAGCCGATGACTTCCGGATGATCCTTGTCGCCGATAATGATGGATGCATAATCTTGTTTTGCGTGTTTCCGAATGATGGTCTGGACTTTGATAACCCGCGGGCATGTGGCGTCAATAATATTAAACCCTGTCTTTTTAAGATTTTTTTTGGTTTCGGGAGGAACGCCGTGGGCCCTGATCAGGACGGTACCGGATCTGTGGTCAGGGATATTACTTAAGACAGATATCCCTTTTTCTTCCAAAAGGTTCAGAACCTGGGGATTGTGTATAAGAGGTCCATACGTGCAGATAGGATTTTCGTATTTGCTCGGTGCATCTAGAACCATTTCAACGGCTCTGCGAACGCCCATGCAGAAACCCGCGGTCTTGGCTAAAAGTATCTTCATCTACACCATACTACTTGTCCAAGATTTCTTTAAAACCCAATGATGTGCATACCTGTGCATTTTGCATGCAAACGGCGAAATGCACAGGCCGCATCATTCTAATTATTCCAGCTATCCCGCTCAATCGGGATTTTCGCTTTGCTCTAACAAGTGACCTGCAGCGGGCATCAGAACTATCCAATTTTATACAATTAGTTTTTATCTAACAATTTATAACCATTTCTCGGAAATAAATTATGAGATCTGTTTTTTTATTCTTTAAGAAAGATGTTGTGGTCCACCAGAGCCAATGAATGGATGTGGGCTTTAAGAAATTTCTGATCTCCAAAAATGCTTACGAGTCTAATGCCGTCGCCTTCAGGTTCAACCGTATCAACGGCCTCCATAACCAGCTTTTTCTCATTTTCTCGAATCAGATATGCATTTGCTTCACACATGGGTTTCTTTCCTTCTTTATATTCACCTGATTTAATGATAAGTTTAAAGTTTTTAAGATATTCCTGCACCTTTGACATCGATTTGTTTCAAAGGACGAAGATCTTATTATTTATTCCGCTTTATCCGTCCGAGGGCGGCTCAAAAAAGTTTTTTAAATTTTCCTGAATAAGAGCCTCGATAAGATGGGGAAGCGGAATTGGAGATATTCCTACAATTTCAACATGTTCTTGGGTGAGCGGTATCAACATTTTTTTTGCCCGACTGTTTGCCACCGCCTCTGCCATTTTCGGTGTTACTTCTCCCATCATGGAGTTCGCCATTATAATAGCTACTGTACCAATGATAATATCGACTTTCCCGGCGGTCTGAACGATGGCATTCTCTCCGGAGGCGCCACGATTTGCTTTGGCTTTAAGCATCTGAGACGTTGCAATGGCATTGGTGCCTAAGGCGATAATTTCAACGGTTTCTCCAAACTGATCTTTCAGTTTTTTAATTACTGCACTTCCGATACCGCCGCCCTGTCCATCTATTACACAGATTCGCTGCAGATCTGATTTGTTGTCTGTCCTGTTCATTTAGTAATCATGTGTTGCCTGAGTCTTGAATAGACAATCTTGAAAGATTCAAGGAGTTAAAATATTCAGAATCGTTGAGTGAGTAACAGATAATGATACCGTCGTCAATGAAAACGACAGCCTGTCTGTTCTGAAACTAAAGCTTTTTTATTTTAACCCGGTTCCGTCGTTTTCTTTTTGAAAGTCGTCTGCTGGGACCTTTCTTTTTTGTGGTTGGGACCCAGCCCTTTTGGTTTTGGTCCTCGTCTTTTTTTGTATCCATATAAACAGCGATTGTGATCTTTTCTTCAAATGCAGGAGAGCTTATTGTGGCCGCTCCCATGGAAGCCGCAAAATTGACAATATCCAGGTCCGAGCTAACCACCAGGGCTTTTTCCCGTTCTCTTGCCGCCATCTTTTTAATCACGGTATCGGCAGTTTCTCCACTGCGGGAGAATTTAATCCGGATCCCATTGACTCGATCTTTATGCTGTGAAAGGGGAGGTGCATGGGTTCCATCAAAAACTACCGTAATCATGTGGTGTTTTATTCTTTTGTATGAGGAAAGGGTGTTGAGAAGGGCTTCCCTGCCGAGTTGAATATCCTGTTGATCGAGTGTGCTCAGCGAAGGGGAACGGCGGATCAGATTGTAACCGTCGATGATGATATGAATAGACATGAAATTGTTATATTTGCTTCAAAAGTCTCAGCACCCGATCAAGATCGTCATTGTCGAAAAAAGTGATTTCAACCTTCCCCTTTTTCCCGCGCCTTTTGATCTGAACCTTGGTTCCAAAGCGACGGGAAAGATCATCCGCCAGACTTAAAAGGTATCTTTGCTCCGAACCGGTGGAAGAGGTGTTCGGTTTTTTCTTTTTCGCCTTTAAACGGTTAATCAGACGTTCCGTTTCCCTGACCGATAGTCCTTTGGAAACGACGACCCGCCATACCGCATGTTGCTGGGCCGAATTCGAGGTGCCCAGCAATGCCCGTGCATGCCCCATACTCAAAATGCCGTCCATTATGTCGGACTTAATCTGTTTGGGCAGCTGCCGGAGCCTTAAAAAATTGGCCACGGCAGACCTGCTTTTTCCTACGCGTTCAGCGGCCTGATCCTGGGTGAGGTTGAATTTGGCAATAAGCTGATAGTAAGCCTCTGCCTCTTCCATGGGATTCAAATCTTCCCGTTGTATATTTTCTACAATGGACATTTCCAGAAGATCTGTGTCTGTAATGGTTTTGACAATGACCGGCACCTGGCTGAGTCCGGCCTTTTTTGCGGCACGCAGACGTCTTTCGCCGGTAATAAGCTCAAAACCGTTATCGTCTTTTCTAACCAAAAGGGGCTGTATGATTCCCTGTTCTTTAATCGAACGGGCCATTCCTTCAAGTTCATCTTCAGAAAACTTCATGCGCGGCTGGTAACGGTTCGGGCGGATTCGTTCGATATCACACTGGAAATATTCTTTTGATACGCTTTCAACATGATCGATATCGGGTAGCAGCGAGTCAAGGCCTCTTCCCAGCGCAATTTTTTTTGTTTTTTTTAACTGTAACCCGGCGTCTTCTTTTTTCTTCTTTACGTTTTTCATATTGATTTAATGAATGAATTTTGTTGGTTATTTTTGATAAATATAATTTTTCAGTAAATAATGGATTTGGGTCAATATCATGAATTAATACGCCAGAACTTATTGAGAACTTACTGATACATAATCTTTGTTCGATCAAATCGGGCGGTGAATTTCATTGGACATTATCTCTTTTGCCAGATTAAAATAGCTTTGTGCCCCCGGGGAAGCGGCATCATACAGTAAAATCGGTTTCCCGAAACTCGGCGCTTCACCCAACCGCACATTCCTTGGAACCATGGTCTTGAATACCAGATTTTTAAAATATCTTTCTGCATCTTCAGCAACCTGATGAGACAGGTTTGTCCTTTTATCAAACATGGTAAGAAGAATACCGACAATTTTCAGTTTCGGATTCAGATTGTACTTGATACGCTTCATGGTCTGTAAAAGCTGCCCCAGGCCTTCCAGCGCATAAAATTCGCACTGTAGGGGAATAAGCATAAAATCGGACGCAGTCAAAGCGTTGATGGTAAGAAGGCTCAATGAAGGAGGGCAGTCAATGATGATGTATTCAAATGAATCCGCAAGTTGTGCCAAAAGTTTCTTTAATACCATTTCGCGTTTGGGTTTTGACATCATTTCCACTTCAAAACCGATAAGCTCCACCCGTGAAGGGATTATTTTCAACGTATCTATATCGCTGTTAAAAACCAGGTTTCTGGCGGGAACTTTACCAATCATTCCGTGGTATAATGAATGATAAATTTTGTTTTTGTCCAGACCAAGACCGGTGGTGGCGTTTCCCTGGGGATCGCAATCGACAAGGAGCGTTCTTTTTTCAGAAACCGCGAGCGCTGCGGACAGATTTACCGCGGTAGTAGTTTTGCCAACGCCGCCTTTCTGGTTGGCGATACATATAATATGTGTCATAATTAAAATCTCTACCATAAAACGTTTGGTTTGAAAAGTATATAAGGATATGTATTGATATATTGACGATTGAAAAAAAAGAATATATTTTTGTTTAAATATGAAATGATGGGGTAATTATGCAATTCATCAGGAAAGCATTTTTGTTTTGCTTTGTTTTGATTTTCATTGTCAACATTCTTGTTCCAAAAGGGGCGTTATGTATTACCATACAAGAGGAAGAAGAAATGTCCCGTGAAGTAATGAAAGTCATTATGAAACATTATGAGCTTATTAATGATCCTTTGATTGTCAACTATATTAATCAAATGGGTCAGAAAATCGTTTCGGCCCTTCCGCCCCAGCCGTTCAATTATCATTTTTATGTAATAAAAAATGATGAATATAATGCTTTTGCAACCCCTGCGGGTCATGTTTTTATAAACAGCGGCCTGCTGGAAGCTATGGAGAATGAAGAAGAGTTGGCCGGGATACTTTCCCATGAAATAGCTCATGTGGTGTGCCGCCATATTTCCCAGAAGATAGAAAGAGCAGAAAAGATAGGCATCGCAACCCTTGCCGGAGTTGCGGCCGGTATATTACTCGGGGTCGGAGGATCCATGGCCGCAGCAAATGCGCTAACTATTGGGTCTACGGCTGCCGGTCAATCCCTGGAGCTGTCCTACAGTCGTGAGGACGAGTTCCAGGCGGACCAGATCGGTCTCGTATGTTTGACCAAAGCAGGATATCATGGAGAAGGGTTGCTTTCGATGCTGAAAAAACTCTGGAGCAGACGATGGTTCGGCCCGGCTCAGATCCCTACGTATCTTAGCACACACCCTGCCACAGAGGAACGAATGGCCAATATTGATACCTGGCTCGAACAAAACAAAAAAACGGAAGCACAGATTGACAATTATAATTTCTCAAAGGTTCATGTCCGGCTCGTTGCTGTTTACGGGGACGAGAGTTTTGCATTAAGAAAGTTTGAGGAAGAGGTGAAAAACCACCCTGAAGATCCTTTGGCACACTATGGATACGGGCTGATTCTGGCCAGAACAGGTGCTCGGAAAAATGCCATTGGTCATCTTAAAACAGCACTGAAGAAAAATGCTTTGGATCCATATATGCTGAAAGATCTCGGTCAGATTTATTTTCTCGACGGTCAGTACCGGGAAGCTTTAAATGTACTCAAAAGTGCTGCAAGGGTTTCCTCTAACGATCCCGAAATATTTTTTTATCTCGGGCGCACACAGATGGAGCTTGGGCGTTTACACGAGGCGGCAGTTACGTTTGAAAAGCTCATCGCAAAAAAATATAATAATCCCCAGGTATTTTATTCCCTTGGTGAAACCTATTACAAGAAGGGCAGGCTGGATGATTATCATTATTATTTAGGCCTTTTTTACAAGGAAAAAAATGATTTTAAAAATGCGTCCTTCCACTTGAAAAGGGCTTTGGAAAATATGAGTGATCCGGATAAAAGGGAAAAAATCGAGAAGATGCTGAAACAGATCAGTGGAAAAAACAGATCGTCATAGAGGGCTTTCGGATCTGTTACCGTTTTGTCAGATACGGTCAAAATGGGAAAACTGCATGGTAAACGTCCCTCGGCCCTGGGTTGCTGATCGTAATGAAGTGGAGTAACCGAACATACGTGCCAGAGGAACAATCGCCTTGATTGCCAGTGCTTCAATTTTGTGCTCTATGGATTCAATTTTTCCGTTGCGGGAATTAAGGTCTCCAATCACGTCTCCCATGAACGCCTCAGGAACAAAAATCTCGACATTCATAATGGGATCCAGGAGAAACGGTTCACCGTTGGCAAGGGCCGTTTTGCATGCCATGGACGCACTCACCGTATAAGCCAATTCCGTGCCCAAGGATTCTTTAAATTCCCCTCCGATAAGGGTGGCTTTAACATCGACCACTGGATAGCCCATCAGAGCTCCGCTTTCCAAAGATTCCATGATACCTTTTTCAATGGCGGGAATAAAAGTATCCGGTATGGTTTCCTCGTCAATTTCAGATATGAACCTGTTTGGACTGCCGCGTTCCAGAGGCGTCAGTTTTAGCGTAACTTTGGCAAAATGACGCTGCCCCGCAATTTCCTTGTCGAATACGGCGGATCCCTCACCCGCTTTCTCAATGGTTTCCCTGTAGACAACCTGGGGTTTTCCTACATTAACGTTGGTTTTGAATTCACGCTGCATGCGACTGATAATGACTTCAAGGTGAAGCTCACCCATGCCTGACAAAATGGATTGCCCGGTGTCTTCATCCTTTTTAAGTTGCAGAGTCGGATCTTCGGCCATAAATTTTTCCAATACCTCATCCAGCTTTTCCTGATCGGCATGTGTTTTAGGCTCTATGGCAATGGAAATGACAGGTTCGTAAAACTCTATTTTTTCCAGTAAAACCGGGTGATCAGTGGAGCATAATGTTTCGCCGGTAGAGGATTCTTTCAATCCGACAACTCCCACAATACTCCCGGCATCGGCAGAGTCGACGCGTTCTCTCTTGTTGGCATGCATCCTTAAAATACGGGAGAGTTTTTCATTTATTTTACGGGAAGGATTATAGGTGTTTTCTTTGGTATGCATCTTTCCGCTGTAGATTCTGACATAGGAAAGCTTGCGCCCTTCGGTCATGGCAACTTTAAAAATGAGTGCCGCAAGTGGTTCTGTATTTTTGGCTTTGCATTCAACAATTTCACCGGTTTCAGGGTGTACCCCTTTAATGGGCGGGACATCCACAGGACTGGGAAGGAAATCCACAATTGAGTTAAGCAGAGGTTGTATGCCTTTATTTCTCAGTGCGCTGCCGCACAGTACCGGTACCAGTTTCAGATCTATGGTTGCTTTTCGTATAGCGGCAACCAGGCTTTCCGTCGAAATCGGGGCTTCCGATAAATAATCCTCCATAATATCATCATCAACTTCGGCAATGGTTTCAATAAGTTTGTCGCGATATTTTTCGGCGGATTCGCGACAATCAGAGGGTATTTCTTCGGTGATATATGTTTCCCCCAAGGCGTCATCTTCCCAGAGAATCTGTTTCATATGGATCAGATCGATAACACCGGCAAAGTCATCTTCCGATCCCACCGGCAGCTGTAATATAAGAGGGTTGGCATGCAGTATGTCTTTCATCATTTCAATGGTTTTAAAAAAACTTGCACCGACCCTGTCCAGTTTATTGATAAATGCAATCTTCGGGACAAGATACTTGTCTGCCTGCCGCCATACCGTTTCGGACTGGGGTTCCACACCGCCAACCGCACAAAAGACTCCGATAGCGCCATCAAGAACCCTCAAGGAACGTTCGACTTCTATGGTAAAATCCACATGTCCCGGCGTATCTATTATCTGAATGTCGTTTCCCTTCCAGTGGCAGGTGGTAACCGCAGAGGTAATGGTAATGCCGCGTTCCTGCTCATCAGGCATCCAATCCATTATGGCTTCGCCGTCGTGAACCTCTCCGATTTTGTGGGAACGGCCCGTATAGTAAAGTATCCGCTCGGTTACCGTTGTCTTGCCGGCATCAATATGGGCTATAATTCCGATATTCCGTATATTTTTAATGTGAATTTTTTTCTTCATCGTATTAAAAGCATGTTTGCTTTAAAGGGAAAACTAAGATCGATATGACCAGCCAGGGTCATTGCTTCGCGTCCCCCGATCAATATTTTTACGGCATCGATTTCAGGGATATTCAATGTTAATGAATTAACGATTGAGTATATGGTAAAAAGTTCTGATTTTATACCACCAGGGTGAGTGTCTGTTACCGTATTTGATATATCCACATAAGCTGTCCCGTCCCGGGTAACATAAAGCGCCCTGATCGTTGTTTCTACGGGAATTGTTCTCATAAGCTCTTGGCGTGGACCGTCTATCAATGCCTCGATAATAATATTAGCAAATTCGGCGGAATTTTCAGAATGAAAAAGAGACCTTTCTTCTGCTGTCAGAAACGAATTGCTCTTATCAGAAAAATAGAGATGGACAGCTGACTTGTCCGAATATTGTGTGCCCGCTGTTTGGACGTTTTGCTTAAATTTTTCTTCAGTGGATGATGATGTTAAAATAATATTTAACAGCGCCGTGCAGACAGCGCTGATCGCAATAAAAGCTAAAACAGCATATAATACATGGCGCTTTGTAATCATAATGTAACATCAACTTAAGATGAACGTTTCAAATTTTATAAGACACTCAACTGTCTATTATTTTATAACGTTCAAATGGTTCGACATCAACGTATAATTGATCAGCCCGCACTTGATTGTTTTAAAAAAAGGACATGGTTTTTTAAGCTAATACTCTTGAGATGTCAAGGATAGAAGAGAAACCGTGATAACCAAATAAAAAAAGGCCGATCCCCTAGACCAACCTTTTTTAAATGTTTGGTGGAGCTGAACGGGATCGAACCGTCGACCTCATGACTGCCAGTCATGCGCTCTCCCAGCTGAGCTACAGCCCCAAAATTAGAAAAATTAACAAAAGGCGATAAATGTGTCAATAAATATTTTATAAGATTTTGTGACAGGAGAGTATTGACAAAATTAAAGACAATCAATATTATTGTTTTTCAAAATTTGCAACATATTGTATATATAAGATTTTTTAATATAGTTAGTTTGGGTTGTTTTAAGGTGGATGGTTTTGTAAAAAGTCAAGAATGGTTCAATATCGTTTAAAAAGATTTTTTACGAGTTTATCAAAAACAGGAATCCATATTTGATAAGGTAAGACATGGTACCCAATGATTTGGCAAGATTTAGCAAACTATCGGTGGCAAATCGTCCTCCTAAGACCAAAGAAGCCGGAATGTATAAGGAATTTGATGCCACAGAGCTCTATTGTCCTAAATGCAAACGTCCGGTTCCGGTTCGAAAGCGACTTCTGCTTGTCCTGCCTGAAGGTGACAAATATGAATATTTGTGTGCGGTTTGTTTAGAGACGGTGGGGACAAAGATAGATAAACATGTGAAGCCTGTGTCGGTAATCATTTAAATCGCATATTTGAATGAACAGCAACTTCTCATAATATTTCGGCGAATTAAATGATGATGTTGACCCGGTTCCATAATTTCATAATTTATTGAGAAGTTACAAGGAACAATGTCGAGAAGTATAAATAGAGAGGGAATATATGCTCAGGTTTATGCGGCAACAAGCCGGTAATTGGTTAATCAAAGTACTCTTAGGCGCTATTGTTATTGTATTTATATTTTGGGGCGTAGGAAGTTTCAGGGCACAAAGAGGCGGTAGGATTGCGCTTGTTAATGGAGATCAGATCACGCTGGATGAGCACAGGGAAACCTATAACAATCTTATTGAACAGTTGCGCGAAAGATTCGGGAACAATTTGAATGAAGATATGATAAAAATGCTTCAGGTAAAAAAGCAGGCTTTGAATCAACTTATTGACAAAAAACTCTTGGTTCAGGAAGCTAGAAGGTTTAAATTTCGTGTTTCGGACAAGGAGCTTGCCAATAACATTATGAAAATCGATGCATTTCAAAGGGCCGGGGTATTCGACAACCGCCTTTATCAAAGTATTCTGGGTCGTCTCAGAATGACCCCTGAAGAATTCGAGATTGCCCAAAGAGATGCCATGCTTATTGAAAGATTACAAACGTTCATCACGAGCAGCGCTAAGGTTTCAGACCAAGAGGTCAGGGAATGGTTTAACTGGGCCCATGCGTCGGTAAATATTGATTTCGTGAGGTTTGATCCCGACAAATATAAAGATATCAAGGCATCCGACGAAGAAATAAAAGCATTCTTTGAAAAGCATAAAGAAAATTATAAAACAGATGCCATGGTGAAAGTTCGATACCTGAATTTTGATCCGGATGCATACCGATCTAAAGTTTCAATTTCTGATGAAGAACTACAGGATTATTTTGATGAAAACCGGGAAGAGTTTAACACGCCGAAAACGGTTGAAGCCCGGCATATTTTGCTGAAGGTCGATCAGAATGCCGATCCTGAAGATGTTGAAAAGGCGAGAAAAAGAGCTTTAAATATTCTGAAGATGGCCAGACAAGGGAAAAAATTTCCTGAACTGGCCAAAAAATATTCAGAAGGACCCACCCGAGACAGGGGAGGATACCTGGGTACATTCAAAAGGGAGGCCATGGTGAAATCCTTTTCAGACAAGGCCTTTTCAATGAAAGCCGGGGAAATCAGTGAACCCGTTCGCACGCGGTTCGGATGGCATATTATTAAAGTCGAAAAGGTCAATGAAGCATACATCTTATCTTTTGATGAAGCCAAAAAGAAAATAAAAATGAAACTGACCAAAGATAAAGCAAAGAATCTTGCGTACGACGAAGCAGAAGCGGTTTCCGATGTTTCTTTTGAAGGAGATGATCTGTTAAAATCAGCAAAAGAACGAAATCTGAAAATTTTGACTACAGATTTTTTTACAAAAAAAGGACCGGAAAAAGGTATTAAAAACCCGGCTAAGTTTGCATCGACCGCCTTTGATCTTGGGCTTTTGGAAATAAGCGATATACAGGAATATGAAAACGGATATTCTATTCTTCAGGTGATCGAGAAGATACCCGAAAAGATTCCGGAACTTAAGGATGTCAAAGAAAAAATTCGAGTTGATTTAATACAGGAAAAGCAGGAAGCCAAAGCGAAAAAGGATGCAGATACCTATCTGTCCGATTTAAAAAGCGGTAAATCCATGACCACTGAAAGCAGACATTTCAATGTCACTCCAACAACTACAGGATTTTTTAAACGCAATGATTCGATTCCTAAAATTGGATTTGAGCCCGAGGTTTCCCGGGCTGCTTTTCAACTGTCACCCAAGCAAAAATTGCCGGAAAAACCCGTAAAAGGGTCAAAAGGGTATTATGTTTTTCAGTTCAAGGATAGAAAAACGCCGGGAATTGAAGAATTTAACAGGGAAAAAGCATCGATAACGCAAAGATTGCTCCAGCAAAAGAAAGCCAAAACCTTTGATGCGTTCCTGGCGCAAAAAAGAAGCAATAGCGAAATTACCATTAAAGAAGGATTTTTGGAATAACCTGACGGGTCCAAAAATACCGTGAAACGTCAGTTGGTTAGGCCTTGCGGCTAATAAAAACCGACATTTTACAGAAATGAAAACTATTCTCCGATTATTTTGACCAAAACCCGTTTACGTCGTCTTCCGTCAAACTCTCCGTAGAATATTTGTTCCCAGGTTCCAAAGTCCAGCCGGCCTTGGGTAACCGCCACAACCACCTCGCGCCCCATGATCTGTCTTTTCATATGCGCATCTGCGTTGTCTTCTCCGACATTGTGGCGGTATTGTGAAACCGGTTCGTGAGGCGCCAGCTTTTCAAGCCAGACATCATAATCATGATGAAGACCAGACTCGTCGTCATTGATGAATACAGAGGCAGTGATGTGCATGGCGTTACAAAGCACCAGACCCTCCTTGATTCCGCTTTCTTTGAGGCAGGCGTCAACCTGAGGGGTAATATTAATCAGCGCACGCCGAGTCGGAACTTCGAACCACAATTCTTTTCGATAACTTTTCATTGGGCACTCCTCCATATTAAATTTCAAAAGGTTAATGCAAATATTATATTGTCGGTTTGGTTTCAATGGTTATATAAACATATAATCTCATGTGTTGTTTATGCAACCATAGGGTTTAGATGTACATTCCTGCTTTCGTTTGGTAATGGAAACTTAAAAAATGGGAGAGTAGAAGCTGTGAGTATAACAAAGAACAGGCAGTGCAAGCCGCTTCAAAACAGAAAGAATTATGTAACCGCGGTTGTCGCAAATAATGCCGGAGAGATTTTCGATCTTAACGGATATGCTGCCGTGGGCATGGCCGGCCCTTCCCTGGTTCCCCTGACGTTCGATGAAACGACCCCTATGCCTTTCGGCGGGGAACTCATGTATATGCCGGATAGAAATCCGATTTTGTATAATAAGGAAAACCGCAGGTTCGAGATCGTGGGAGAGAATCCATATGTGCCCGGTGAAATCATATACCCGGTTGCCGTGTTTAATTCGCCCGGCTATGTTATTTCTTATGTCAGCGCATATAGGGAAAACAGCGGCGCCGGATATCTGCCTCTTTTTTCGTACGGAGCCGTAGGATGGCGCAGAGGGCGGTTCAGGTCTGCCGTGATACGGGTGGACAAAGAGAGGCGGCAGGATTTGAGACTGATGAAAACCGAAGATGTTATTGACGGGGTACAACGGATGAAAAAGAAGATGCCGGGCAACCGGCTTAGGAAGCATCTGGAAAAATGTGCTCTGGAATATGGTTGTCCGGCGGCCAAAAATTTTTTCCTCGGAAGATACGAAGCACCGTTGCCCACGTCAGAAAACTGTAACGCCGGATGCCTGGGTTGCTTGTCACTTCAACATAATGGTGAGATTCCCCACAGCCAGGACAGAATTTCTTTTAAACCTTCGCCTCAAGAGATTGCAGAAGTGTCTCTTGAACATATCGGGCAGGTGAAAAGAAGTGTCGTCAGTTTCGGGCAGGGGTGTGAGGGAGAACCCTTGCTGGCAGCCGATGTCATTGTTCCGGCCATAGAAAAGATACGTTCGGCTACCGGCCGCGGCACAATTAACATGAACACCAATGGCAGCAGACCCGAAATTTTGAGAAAACTCTTTGATGCGGGTCTTGACAGCGTCCGTATTAGTATCAACAGCTTTAGGAAAGAATGCTATAATGCATATTTTAGACCCAAAGGGTATGGTTTTTCCGATGTATTAAAAAGTATAGATATCGCGCTTGGCCGGGGCAAATTTGTATCTGCAAATTATCTCAACTGTCCCGGATTTACCGACACCCCGGAAGAAGTGCATGCTTTGACACGGTTTTTAAATCAGTATTCCATAAACATGATCCAGTGGCGAAATTTAAATTTTGATCCGGCAAGGTATTGGAAAGTCATGTCCAATGCGGCAACGCATGGAAATCCATTGGGAATGCAAAATGTTCTCCAGCGAATTAAAGAATCTTTTCCATATATTGCATACGGTTACTTTAATCCGCCAAAGGAAAAGTTTACACGAATAGCTTCAAAATAATATGAAACCTGAAATCTGCATGAACTTTTTTCGAAAGAGATAATTTAAAAATAATTTCAATACGGCTGCATGATTGATGCCTTATTGAAGTGAAACGAAGATCCCGTTATCGGGGTATATCCGGCCGATACAAGGTTTTCAGAATTAAGGTGAAAAAAAGTTATGAAATGGATAGAAGCAAAAGTGGTTTTTGATTTTAACGATAAGCAATTGGCCACGGATCTTATTGCCGATATTTTTTATGAATTGGGCATAACGGGCCTGGTTGTGGAGGAACCGGATAATGAACATCCGGAAGATTGGGGAAAAGATGCCATACATCCCGAACATTATGCGGTGATCGGCTATTTTTCCCGTGATGAAAAAACCCAAACAAGACGCCGGATTTTGGCTCGAATTCTTTGTTGCACCAACCCGTGAAACCATGACGTATACACCCGTTGGTGCGCCTCGAATTCGAACCAAAATCCGGCGTAATCTTGGGATTTTTATTTTCCACCAAATACACGCTTTAGCAAATCAGTGGTTCGCTTAGCGGGATTCTGACGGATAGCCGCTTCCTCCTTGGCCATATAATAAAAAATTCCGTCCATTCCTTTCTCAGCCACATAATCAGTCAAGTCGGCTTTCACGTCCGGCACAAAAGGTAAGGATCGATATTCTTTCATAACATTATCATACGCCTGAACCGCTCCCACTTCTGAAAGGCTGTTTTTAATAACCGGTTCCATCTCTTTTGCCAGAGCCGGAGACATTTTACTTCGAAAATATTGGGTAGCAGCATCTTCCGGGCCTTTATATATCGTC
Organism: Deltaproteobacteria bacterium; assembly: GCA_019308685.1. Taxonomy (GTDB): domain Bacteria; phylum Desulfobacterota; class Desulfobacteria; order Desulfobacterales; family UBA11574; genus S5133MH16. Next base: position 1,216 of record JAFDHQ010000052.1, on the reverse strand, counting down.
TTTACATCATCAAAACTCATGTCAGTGATCGCCTCCCAGAAAAGTTTCTTTGCTTTTGGAGTCGCAACTTCCGCAGCCCGGTTGAGTTTCAGCTCAAGATCTTCAAGTAGACGGGACATGCCGACTTTTTCCAACATCGACTTCACGGTGTTTAATTGTTCGGGTAACGGTATGTGAACCGCTGAATCAGTATTGAAGCCGTCCATGCGGCCTAACCGGGCAACCACATTCTCCGAGCCAACACGAAGCGCATCTTTAAGCCCGGCCCCGATTTCCTCAACGGTGATACCGGCTTGCTTGTCGCTTTCCCCCACAGACTTAAAGAGTTTTGTGCCTTTTTCCCACCAGTTGTCTCCGGCTTCTGCCGAGCCGATGATTAAGGAAGTCATGATAAAAAACATGCCCATAATGATTATAAATTGATGCTTAAAAAGCTTCAGGGAAGTTGTATTCATGATGTCCCCCTCCACGCTATGATTGCTTAAATCCTAAATATTACCCAAGCATTACCCTTCTGTGAAAATCTCTTTAACACCGGGCTTCTCGATTCCCGCCGCAGGCGGCAAGTTCTGCCTTTCAGATCGTATCAATTTTTAACGGTTAGGTCATGATGATGCTATTCATTTCAAGGCACGGCCGAAGAATGATGATCGATAATGTACCACTCACCATCGCCGTCTTTGCGATAAACAAACGTATAACGAGCGGGTGAGCTTATCATTTTATCATCTTTGTTATAAAAAAATGTGTAATAACCTGAGTTTATAGCGATATCCCCATACACTCTCACCATGGGTTTGTAGTAGATGGCATTTAAATTCCTAAATCCCATGAAATGTTTAAAATAATTCTTTATTCCTTCAGGAGTTGTCCGCATAAAAGGGGAAACCGTGCCCCAGAAAACGGCATCTTTGGCATACAATTTTGCCACTGTCTCAGGATCAGTGGTGGTGACGGCTTCAACCCATTTATCCATTGCCTTCAGGACAGACTGTTGTTCTTCAGTGAATGGTTGGGAAACGCCCTTTTGATCGATTAAAATGTCAGTTTTTTCCATGTAAGCTTCTCCTTTTGATTTTATTTGATTTTAAAAAACTGTCAAAAAATATTCGAAAATTTTATACTCGTCTAATAACACAAGAAACCGCTCGGTTCAACTTGAACCTTTCGGCGACTTAGGGCAAACGCTTCACGACGGCGCGTATCTCTTTCCAAC
>JAFDHQ010000246.1 GCA_019308685.1 Deltaproteobacteria bacterium | reverse complement strand
TTTTTAAAATTTTTAAAGAGTTACTGAATTAAGACCGAATAAGCTATCATGGAACACCTCAATAAATTCTGGTATATGAATTGCTGAAATTGAGCTATGGTATAAAAAAAGGAAGATGGACATGCCGGATATTCTGGCCCTAAAATCGAAGATTATCAATTTTATTGAAAACGACATCTGGAAAATTCGATCAAAAGACTATTCCCGCTCGAAATCTTTTTTCATCAGGAAACTTCGGATTCTCATTTTAGCCGTTCGCGGATTTTTTGAAGATAATTGCATCTTGCGTGCGTCGGCCCTTACCTTTTATTCTTTGCTATCCATTGTTCCCGTTGTGGCCATGGCTTTCGGGATTGCCAAAGGTTTTGGTTTTCAAAAATTACTTGAGCAACAACTGTATGAAAGATTCCCGGGTCAGGAAGAAGTGATGACACAAATTGTTCATTACGCACATTCACTTTTGGAGAATACCAAAGGAGGGATGATCGCGGGTATCGGTGTGGCGTTTCTTATCTGGTCAGTTATCAAATTATTAGGAAATATCGAACGCTCCTTCAATGCCATATGGAAGACAGACAACCTCCGAACATTCGGGAGAAAATTCAGTGACTATCTTTCCATTATCATTATCTCGCCGATCTTGGTCATTCTTTCCAGCAGCATAACGGTGTTCATATCGACCCAGATTACACTGATCACCGAAAAAATTGCTCTACTGGGAATTTTTAACCCATTTATATTTTTTATTTTGAAATTATTCCCGTATGGTTTGGTTTGGATATTATTCATATTTACATATGTTGTCATGCCCAATACCCGGGTTAATTTTAGCTCCGGATTTGTCGCCGGCGTGATCGCCGGAACGATTTTTCAGTTTGTCCAATGGGCATATATTTTCTTCCAGGTGGGGGTAGCGAGATATAATGCCATATACGGAAGTTTTGCCGCGCTTCCTTTGTTTCTGATATGGCTACAGCTGAGTTGGTTTATCGTGCTTTTTGGAGCAGAAATCTCTTTTTCATACCAACATGTTGATACGTATGAATTTGAACCGGATTGTCGAAATATCAGTCAGATGTTCAAGAAATTGATTTCTTTGCAAATTGCTCACTTCGTCATAACGGCTTTTTCCAGAGGAGAAAAAGCCCCAACAGTCTCGAAAATCACCCAAGCCCTGGAAATTCCTATTTGTCTGGTACAGAAAATAATCGATGAATTGGTAAGAGCGGGAATCTTTTCCTATGCTGAAACTAAAGAAAATAACGAACGATTCTATCAACCGGCCCGTGATATAAATGGTATGACTATAAAATCAATTATTGAAGCTTTGGATCGAATCGGGGTGGATAATATCCCGGTTGCACAGACTTCCGAATTAGAGGTTTTATCGGAAACGCTGCAATCGTTCAACGATGTCATTGAAGGATCACCGTCTAACCGGCTAATAAAAGATATTTAATTTCTTGGTTCCAGCTCGTCCGGTTTGGTTTATTAGAAGTGGTTTCAAAACCTTCAATCAGGTTCAAAGTCAAGGCGGAGCGAGAGATTCAAACGCAGGAATATATGTAATATTTCGAGTATTGAATCCCTCGCTCCAACACAGGAATTGGGCCTGAGAGGAGGTTTTGAAACCACTTCTATTCAAATTCTTCTGAAAGCAAGATCGCTTCGGCCACAAGGCGCAGGGATTTTCGCGAGTCCATACTCTTTTTTTGGATCCATCGAAATGCATCATTCCCATTCATTTTGCGCCGTCGCATGAGAACCTCTTTGGCACGCTCTACAAGCTTACGAGTCTCGAGTTCTTCCTGGATCACCTTGGTTTTTACCATCAATTCCGTGTTAATTATGGCCGCCGCTGCCTGGTTGGCTACCGTGGTAATCAGGTTTACCTCGGTTTCGGAAAATTCATGGGGTTTGGCCGTAAAACAGTTAAGCACCCCGATCACTTTTTCATCCTTAATTTGAAGGGGCACGCTAACCATTGATGCCAGTCCGAGTTTTTTGGCCATATCTTTTTCCTTAAACCGGGGTTCTTTCAATACATTTTTAATAATTAGCGAACGCTTATGCGTCGCTACAAGTCCAACCACACCTTCCTCCATATTCAGAGAACGGTCTTTTACATAATCCGGGTTGATGGACTGTGTGGCCTTGAGCCGGATTTTTTTAGGCGTTGTGGTGTCATCAATGAGCCATAGAGAACAAATCTCGACGCCGGTCACTTTAGCCGTGACCATCACAATCAACTTGAGGATATCTTCCAGATAAAGATCCGACGTAATGGCCCGACTAATGTCCATAAGGGCTTTAATGTGTTTGTCGTAAATTTCAGGCGTGATTTTTTCCATAATAAAATCGTATTATGATTTTATGAGACGCGGCTACACCGCTTAACTTGGCTATCGGGAAAACCAATGATGGTGAAGTCTTCAATTTGATGGTTGAATAGCATAAAACAATGTTCGATGACAATTAAACTTTTATAAAAAAATAATTGACATTTTTTGCCTTAATATGTTATGAGTAGTTTAACTACTCAAAAAGGAACCATAATTGGAAAATCTATTCACAGGTCTTATTTCATCGAAGACACGGATCAAATTGCTTATACGCTTTTTCTTTAACCCCAAGACCCGCTCATACTTGCGCGAATTGGCCAAAGAATTCAATGTTTCAACCAATGCGGTGCGGGGAGAGCTCAACCAGCTTACGAGAACCGGACTCCTCACTTCTCAAAAAAGCGGAAGGCAGGTCTTTTATAAGGCAAATCAAGAGCATCCATTGTTTGCGGAACTCAAATCCATGGTTGGAAAAGTTATGGGCATCGATCAGGTTGTCGA
>JAFDHQ010000245.1 GCA_019308685.1 Deltaproteobacteria bacterium | reverse complement strand
CCATTAGAACCGTTGAGGAGATGCGCCGTCAGAAAGTCTGGATTCCAGACAATGATCCCATGATTCTTGAATCGGTCAAGGCCTTTGGCATCACTCCCTTTCCGTTATCCATCGTCGATGTGCGGGCGGGCCTGCAAACCGGATTGATCAATACGGTCACCACGCCGCCCATCGGGGCGGTAGCGCTGCAATGGCATACCCAGATTAACTACCTGATGTATGAGCCATTTATGTATATTTATGGGGTGCTGGCCTTGGATCGCAAGGCGTTTGCAAAAATATCGCCGGATGATCAACGAATATTTCGCGAAATAATGGGCCGTAAATTCCGCGAACTGGACCGGCTGAACCGGGAAGACAACGTTAACGCCTTAAATGCGTTACGAAAACAGGGGATTAAATTTATCAACCCCTTGGCCGAAGCGTTGAATATATGGCACCATAAAGCTGAGGCGGTCCCCAAGCGTCTGGTGAACGCCGGCAAATTATCTCAGGAAATGGTCAACACTCTGGAAACCCTTCTTAAAGACTATCGTTCAAAGCAACTTCGTGCCGAAAAATAAACATAAAAATGCCTAATATCCTTTTAAAAACCAACCTTCCAGTATTCCACTATTCCATTATTTTTATCCCGTGAAATTTTTTCTATTTCACTGGGACCATATTCGAGGCATGCGTTCAAGCCTCAATAAACATCCTATATTTTCATTAAGTTGTTGAAATTCCGAGACGTAAATTAATGCTGAAGTAAAATATTCAAAACGGGTTGACAAATAGAAATGGCGTTACTTATAATAAAAGATAACGATAGGTAACGATATTGTAACGCTTAAAGATCTGAATGTTGTGAATTACAGAGCACTGAAAATCTCAACAATAACGCGCCGAAGATATAAAAAGATGGATTTTTGCAATGCCAAATAAAACAGAGGATATAATGGATTCCAGCTTTGCGAGTCTGCTTCTGGAATCAATGGCTGACGGTGTTTTTACCCTTAACGACAGGGGAATCATATCCTCATGGAATCCATCCATGGAACGTATCAGCGGCTATTGCGCAAAAGAAGCCATAGGAAAAAGCTGTAAGTTGCTTAATTTCAATCGCTGCCTTTCTGAATCTTGGCCAACAAACATTAACAAATGCGGAATTTACGAAAATACTCGTTTTGATGCTGAGGAATGCTTTCTGCGCCACAAAAACGGTAATAATATACCTGTGATAAGAAGCGCAAGACTGGTAAAAGACCAAAATAATTGTGTAAAAGGTGTTGTCGAGACCGTGACGGATATCACCGAACTGAAAAAGGCCCGACGTAAAGCGGAAGATGCCAACCGTCGGCTGGGTGAAATCTATAAGTTTGATAACATTATCGGTAAAAGTCGTGCCATGCAGCACCTGTTTCTATCTATAAAAGCGGCCATTACAAGCGAAGCAACCATCCTGCTGCAAGGCGAAAGCGGTACGGGTAAAGAGCTGGTTGCCGGTGCGATTCATTACAACAGCGATCGATACAAAATGCCGTTTGTAACGGTGAGCTGCAGTGCCCTTTCTGAATCTCTTTTGGAAAGCGAGTTATTCGGTCACATAAAAGGTGCTTTTACCGGAGCTATTCGCGACCGTGTCGGCCGATTTGAGGAAGCCGACGGTGGAACCATATTTTTGGATGAAATTGGCGAAATTAGTCCTTTTATTCAGATCAAGTTGCTTCGTGTGCTGCAAGAACGGGAAATTGAGCGGGTCGGCGAATCGAAAAAATGTAAAATCGACATCAGAATCATTGCAGCCACAAACAAAGATCTGTACGAACTTGTCCATAGAGGACATTTTCGTGAAGATCTCTATTATCGCCTGAAGGTGTTTCCGATTTATATACCTCCTTTACGAAAAAGAAAAGAAGACATTCCGCTTCTTGCAAGTCATTTCATAACTGTTCAGAATAAAAAAACCGGAAAAAAAATCAACGGTGTTTCCCAGTCTGCAATGAGAATCCTCATGGACTACACCTGGCCCGGCAATGTACGTGAACTGGAAAATGCAATTGAGCATGCCTTTGTTCTTTGCAACGATGAGAACATCGATATTTTCGACCTTCCTGTTGAAATACGGCAGATTGAATATCATCCCCTTGAGCCGAAATCAGTCGGCCGGCCGTTACGTTATTTATCTTCACGGAAAAAGCTTTCCCGAGAAAAGCTGCTGGAACTTTTAGATGAATGCGGCTGGAATAAGGCTGAAGTTGCACGTCGAGTGGGCCTGAGCAGAACCGCAATCTGGAAGTATATGAAAAAGTGGGATATCCCTCTAAAATCGCCGTCAAATTAACCGGCTAATTTCCGCGCATGTTTTATGCCATACTTCTTCATCTGGCTCCACACGCTTGTTCTGGATATGCCCAGAATTCGTGCTGCCTCGGACTGGTTGCCGCCGGATTGCCGCAGGGCATCTTTAAGTCTCCCCTTCTTTATTTCGTCCAGGCCGACGCGCGACGGATCCCTGGTTTCATATGGCTTTTCCATGTTTAAAATGTTGGGCGGAAGATGCTCAGGACCAATCATCGGTCCTTGACAGGCAACAAAGGCATATTCAAGGGTGCTTTTGAGTTCCCTTACATTTCCGGGCCATGGGTATTGGATCATAAAATCTAAGGCTTCTTGGGTAATGCCCTGGATTCTTTTTTCGCTTTTCAGACAAATTCTTTGGAAGAATGATTCTGCCAACAGTGGAATATCGCCGGTCCTCTCTCTCAATGGTGGAACCCATATGGGAAGCACATTTATCCGGTAATAAAAATCTTCCCTGAAGACACCTTGGTCCACAAGTTTTTTTAGATCCTTGTTGGTTGC
>JAFDHQ010000051.1 GCA_019308685.1 Deltaproteobacteria bacterium | reverse complement strand
AGTGTTTTCAGCTTCAACTCAACTTCATGTTCGTGACTTATACCTTCTATAATATCTTTAATGTTGTTGAAAATCGATTTTACCATTTTGTCGGAGTTGCTTTGAATCTCAAAGCCGAGTTTTGCATCATAAGCAATCACACCATGCTTGAAGCCACCTGATATTTTCCCGATGATGACCCTTGAACGGGGTCTTTGAGGCAAGCGCAGCTTTAAAATCTGGTTGATCACTTCATTTAATATTAAAATCGCATTGGGTTTGAATTTGTGTTCCCATCCATTGGTTGTGGAAATGTTGCAATCAACTTCACATCGAATCATTCCGTCAGCGTAATAGTTAAGTCTTCCGAGTTCATAACTTTCAATGCAAACCGCTCCCCTTATGGGAGTACTCCATGTCTTTAAAAGGTGCCGGATGCCTCTAAGGTTTCCCTTGCCTAAAGATTGTATAACACCCGCCAGAACGATGTCGGATTCAAATCTTAAATTTAATCTTCGAAAAATTTCCGGTAATGAGACCAGAACCCCGACACCGATGGAATTTTCCATGACGCCCGCACCGGTTATTGAATTTTCTCTGATGGTATAATAATGGTCAATGTCTGTTCCCCAAATCGTATCAAGGTGGGATACCACAAAAATAGGCGGCTTTGTTTCCGAGGTTCCCTTGATAATGCCGATGGGATTTCTGTAGCCGTCCGTGGTACATTCATCAACACGGAAATCCGCCAGTCTCTCCATAAAGACAGTGGTTCGTCTTTTCTCTTTAAACGTGGGGGCCGGTATCTGACCAATCAATACGATGTTGGTAATAATGGTCTCTTTGATGGATTCGATCGTATCGACAAATGCCGGAAGGTTATCGAAATAGCTATCCATGTTGACTCCATTGAAATATTTTGGACACTTTTAAAATAGTTAAGAATACACCAAAATATATGAAAAGGTCAATATGTCTTTGCAGAATTTAGGTTGTACCATAATGCCGTTTAATCGCCTCGCATAATCCCGGTATGGTATAAGATTCTGCAATAATGTGAATATCAAATCCCAGATTACGTGCCGTATCCGCGGTTATGGGGCCGATGCTTGCGACCCTGACTTCTTGCATCAGGCTTTGAAGATCTTCGGGAGGGAGAAGGGCATGAAAGTTTTTTACAGTCGATGAGCTTGTAAAGGTTATCAGATCTATTGTTTTCTCTTTAAGCCGTTTCAGCAAAAGATCTGCTTTGTCCTGAACCGATCGCGTACAATATGCGGTGACTTCATCCACAATAGCTCCCATCCGGGTCAATTCTATAGGAAGGATGGGCCGCGCCTCCTTTGCACGGGGAAGCAGTATCTTTTTGCCGTTTATATCTTTTTCGGCAAATGCCTTGATGATGGACTCAGCCCGGTAACTTTCAGGGACAATGTCGCTGTGTAGTCCAAAATCAAAAAGTCTTTTTGCCGTTGCGGGACCGATAACGGCAGTATTTACATTACGTAACGCGCGAACATCCTTGTTTTTTTCATAAAGCCGGTTAAAGAAAAAATTGACGCCGTTCACACTTGTAAATACCAGCCATTCGTAGGTAGATAGGTTTTGTATGGCCGTGTCCAGAGGATTGAAATCATCCGGAGGGACTACCGTGATGGTCGGGTATTCCAGGCATTCCGCCCCAAGATCGGAAAGGCGCTCAACCAGTTCGCTTGCCTGCTCCCGGGCCCGGGTCACCACGATACGGAGTCCCATCAGGGGACGGTTTTCAAACCATCTCAGTATTTCTCTTAATTTTACAACATGGCCCACAACAATGATGGCCGGGGGCTTGAAACCGGCATCTTTGGCACGTTCTGAAATCGTATGGAGTGTTCCCGTAACCGTGATCTGCCTGGGCGTGGTTCCCCAACGAATCAGTGCAACGGGTGTATCGGGGTCCATCCCGTGGTGAATCAGCCGGTGGGTTATAAATGGCAGGTTTTTAACTCCCATCAGAAATACCAGGGTACCGATTCCTTTGGCAAGTGCTGCCCAGTCAATACTCGATTCTTCTTTTAAAGGATCTTCATGTCCGGTGACAAAGGCGACAGTAGATGTGAATTTTCTGTGAGTCAGCGGGATTCCTGCATAAGCCGGGGCTGCGATGGCCGAAGTTACGCCGGGCACAATTTCAAAAGGGATGTCATTTTTGATCAGCATCTCTGCTTCTTCCCCGCCACGGCCGAATATAAAAGGGTCGCCTCCCTTGAGCCGGGTAACCGTTAAACCTTTTTGAGCTTTTTCTGCGATCAGCGTATTGATTTCATCCTGGGAAAGTGTGTGATCCCCGCCTTTTTTCCCCACATAGAGGATTTCAGCATGTTTTTGGGCGTGTTTCAACAGGACCGGCGATGCAAGATAATCATATATTAACACATCGGCGTTCTTGATACATTCAAGTCCTTTTACAGTAATCAAGCCGGGATCGCCGGGTCCTGCGCCGACAAGATAAACTTTACCTTTCATAATTTTCATTAAGTTAGGTTTTCCATTATTGTTTTGGCCCCCATTTCAATGAGGCAATCAGCAAGTTTCACACCGATAATTTCGGATGAATCTTTTTGACCTGAGAGGGAGTCCTTAATCACGGTAGTCCCGTCCACGGTTGCAACCAGACCACAAAGTGTAAATTTGTTTTTTTCGATTTTTCCGTAGGCGGCAATCGGAACCTGACAGCCTCCTTCCAGGCGCTTTAAAAAAGCCCGTTCACCCATGACCACGGTCCGGGTTTCATGATGCTCAAGCAGAGAAACTATCGATTCGACTTCAGAATCATTTTCCCTGATTTCAATACACAGGGCGCCCTGACCCACGGCCGGCAGCATCACCTTTTCATCCAGATATTCGGTTATTTTGTGTTCAAGACCCAGGCGCTTGACACCGGCGGCCGCCAGAATTATGCCATCGAGATTCTCAGCGTCAAGCTTTTTAAGACGCGTATCCAAATTTCCCCTTAAAGGTGTTATCACTAAATCAGGCCGGGCATGGAGAAGCTGAGCGGCACGGCGGAGGCTGCTGGTACCGATCCGTGCGTTGGGCCCAATCTGTGACAGGAGCAGGCTTTTTCTTGAGATGAGAACATCTTGCGGGGTTTCCCGCCGAGGGATTGCTCCGATGCACAGACCTTTGGGTATTTCAGACGGCATATCCTTCATGCTGTGTACCGCAAGGTCGATATGGCCGTTCAACAGTGCCTCCTCTATCTCCTTTACAAAAAGCCCTTTGCCGCCGACCTTAGCAAGGGCGACATCAAGAATTTTGTCACCTTTCGTCTTTATGGGTACAAGTTCAACAGAAAGCGAGGGATGCCCGGCCCGTAGGGCTGATTTAACCCAGTTCGCCTGCCAGAGGGCGAGTTTGCTGCCCCGGGTTCCGATTTTAATTATTTTTTCCATCAGTGATCGCAGGTTGTACAACTGGTGGCGGTACACCCACTGCATGCTGAGTTTGAGGCAGCAGATTTGACAGTCTGGCCATGACTTCCCTTGCTGAAAAAGCTGCATGAAGAAATGAGTTTTTTAACTTTTTTGCTGTTGCATGACGGGCACTCCGGTTTTTCATTTCCTAAAATCAGACATTCAAAGATTTTATCGCATGCATCGCAGTGATACTCATAAATCGGCATTATTCATTACTCCTTTTTCAGATTAAGATTCTTTGTAACTTCTCAATAAATTATGGATTCGGCTCAATATGATCATTTCATACACCAGAACTTATTGAGAAGTTACGATTTTTTCCCTTACCGTCTGAAAACGTTACAATTTAATCTAATCATCAAAACTATTTAATCAACCCGGCATTCAATTTCTGAACCTTGAACCCGTAAACGCTTAGTGCCTATCCATAAATCTGTATTGGGCACAAATTAAGTTTCCAATGCAGAAATGAGCAATTTTTCGCAAGCTCAAGGACAATTCTGCAGGATAGCAGAATTGAACGGTTGAATAGCCGCCCATAAGGGCGAATAGCATGGACGCCCCGAGTCAAATCGAGGAATTACGCGTCCCGCTACGCAACGGGAACAAGTGATTCCGAAGATTGACCCCAGAGAAATAGGCTCTGCATTTCACAGGGCAGGCGTAGAGATTGCGGGAAAGGGCCATTTCTGGATGGAAACTACCCTATCTCTTCTATAACCCCGGCCGCCAATAGCGGAAGCATAATTTCATGGTTAAGTTAAACCCCTGCCCGCCCCTGGCCGTAGGTCTGTTCACGACATTTGTAACCGGGCGGTAATGTTTGATGAAGTCCATGTTAACCGTAGTGAAATTATCAAGAACATTTCCCAGATTTCGGACAAGCGTTACCGCCTTTAAAAAAACCTCCGGCAATATGACCGCAGATCCCACATTCAGGTAAACCCCTCCTTCGAGTGTAGCGATGACCGATGCAAAGGTTCGAAAATCCCGATAGGTTGCCGCTCCTGTCAGTTCCGGGTCAAACTCGGGATGGATATGAATCGTGTCTGTTCCGATGGCCACATGAACCGTTACAGGTATGCCAAGACGCGCACCGGCCGCAAAAATGCTCTGGTCCATAAATGGCAGATTTTTTTCGATAATGTTTCGTCCCACGGATTCTCCGAGTCCCGCAGAGTTTTGTCCGGCCAGATGAATGGCATCACTGATAAATGAATTCGTCTCATGGGCCATCCCGAAGCTGCCGTTACCGATGGATGCAGCAACATCTTCCGATGTCTGTCCGGCCATAGCAATTTCAAGATCGTGAATAATACCGGCTCCGTTCATGGCAACGGCCGTGATAATTCCCCGCTCCATAAGGTCAATAATAACCGGGTTTAGCCCAACTTTAATGACATGAGCACCCATGGCCAGGACAATGGTCTTTTTGTTGTTATAGGCTGTCGCCATCGAAGTTATCACAGCCTTGATATGTGCCCCGGCAAGGACGTCCGGAAGACAGTTAAAAAACTCTTTAAAATTACATCCCTTTTGCCAGGTTTTGGCAAAATCCGACGTAGCGACCCGGCTCTTTCGTTCTGAAAGCGAGTATGTTTTCACCCGGCTCAAATCAATGGGTTTAAATGTTTTTTTCATAATTATAATAAACTCGTAAAAAGTCCGATTTAGACGGTTTCGTAAAAAGTTCAAATCCAAGGCGTGCAAATTTTGTAATCATAAGGCGTACTTATCGTACGTTGAATGATTGCGAAATGCAGCACAACGCAGAAGTTGGACTTTTTACGAGACCGTCAATTATGGCTTACTGATTTTTTCCGGGAACAATATCCGTTCCACGAGATCGCATAAAATGTGTCCCAAAATAATATGAGTTTCCTGAATCCGAGCCGTTGTGTCCGATTCTACGGCAAACACCAGATCGGAACATTGGGCCAGCTCACCGCCGCGACCGGTCAGCCCGATGGTAAACATTCCGTTTTTACCGGCAGCATGAATGGCTTGGATGACATTTTTGGAATTGCCGCTGGTACTTATACCTATGGCGACATCGTCCTTTTTACCCAGTGCGTTGATCTGTTTGGAAAATATTTCATCAAAATGATAGTCATTTCCTATGCTTGTTATTATAGATGTGTCGGTAGTCAAAGCAATAGCCGCAAGAGGCGGCCGTTCGATTTGAAACCGGTTGACGAATTCGGCGGCAATATGCTGGGCATCTGCAGCACTCCCTCCGTTTCCAAAAATCAGGATTTTATGACCGGAGGTTATGCAGTTAACCAGCATATCGGCCCCTTTTAGAATGAGAGGGATATTATTTTTTATAAACCGGTCTTTGACCCGTATACTATCTTGAAGGGTATCCAGGATAATGTCTTTCATAGTTTATCCTACCGTTTCTATTGTGAATATACAAAATACCCGGATCCTTTATTTTAAACCGTGACCCCGGTATCAAACATTTTGCATTAATTTTTGGACCTTTTCTATCAATTCCTTGGCATCGTGTCCCAGATCTTCTGCTTTTCGGAACTGTTCCAATGCATCTTCAAGCTGATTTCTTTTCAGATAAAGGTTGCCGAGCCGGTACCTGAACAGTCCGTTCTCAGGTGCAATATCAATACTCTGTTGACAGAATATTTCAGTAATTTCAGGGTTTTCACCTTTAAGATCAAACAGATATCCGAGTGCAGATAGAGACTCCGCGTCGTTCGGGTTCTGTCGGACGGCCTTTTTATATGCAGAAATTGCCTCATCTGTCCGGTTCATGACAACACAGCACTCCCCCAGGTAACGCAACGCAATTCCGGAGTCCGGATGAAGTTGAATCGCTTTTTCAAGATTTTTTTTCGCTTTTTCCGGCTTTCCCATTTCCAGATAAAGTCTTCCGATTTGAAACGCAACCTCAAAAATATCTTTCTCTTTTTTGTCCGCTTCAAGAAAGTATCCAAGGGCCTTATCCCGGTTTTCCATTAACAGGTTTGCCAGGCCCGCATTATATAGGGACATGGCTTCTTCAGGATCGATCCGGATGGTTTCTTCAAATTCTTCCAGGGCGTTAACATAATCGCCCAAAACACCGTAGCACACTCCGAGACTGTTATGGACATTCACATTTGACGGATCGAGCAAAAGAGCCGCCTTGAATTCCATGATAGCGCCATGGATGTCTCCTTTTTGATACAGGGTGTCTCCACTGATGTTTAAGCTCACGGCATCAAATAAAACCATACTGTCAGGGCCGAAAAATGCTGCGTGATCAAGGGCTTTACGGGCGTTATCAATGATCTGGTGCTTATTGAAGTCAAGAGTGGGAAAGGAGGCGATGCCGATGGAAACGGTTTCATTGTGAAGTTCTGCCAGGCGGCTTTTTATTTTATCCGCAAGTTCCAGGGATGATGTTTGGTTGTTCCCGGGGAAAAAACATCCGAACATATCGTGATCAAGCTGTCCCCACATTCCATTTTCGTTTTTGCATGTTTCGTCTATAGTTTTGACCATATCCAAAAGAAATTTAACGGGGTTATCACTTGACCTGGATTCGTCTTTAGGGCCTGAATCGTCAATTCTAATCACCATGGCCTCAAACTGGGTTGAAGAATCGAGTCCGGCTATAGCATGATGAATAAAATCTTCCCCAACAAGAATGTTCGGAAAGGTTTTTGACATGGTGTTCGATTCGACCCGAGATGTTTCCACAACCGTATCATCCTTTGGCGCAGGATCTGATTTACATAAAAGAAACTGCCGGCTGGAGCTGCGGTGGTGAAATAATTCCGACTTTTTGTGTGTCATGATCAGACCTTTCTCAGCATGTTGTCGAATGCTTTTTTAATAATCGGAAGTTCATCATCCTGTATGGTTCTCAAATCCATAATAAAGCAATCTTCTTCTATCCTCCCGATGATGGGAATTTCGTTGCTGCGCATCTCTTTTTCCACGGCATTGGCAGAAATTCCTTGAACCTTGACTCCCACACCTTTACTGGGAAGTTTTAGAAGCGGAAATGCACCGCCGCCCGGCCTGGAAAAAAGGTCGACGAGGTGTACGGACATGCGGGAATCACCTGTATTTTCAAGCAACTCAGCAAGTTCTTTTGCTCTTGTTTCAGTATGGCCGAAAGGAAGGGTGATCATGCGTAACGTAGGAATGGAATCTATTTCCCTGTCAATATTTCTGTAATGTCTCAGCGTACTTTCAAGTGCGGCCAATGTCAGCTTGTCTATGCGAAGCGCCCGGGTAATGGGATTTTTCTTGATTTTGCCAATCCAATCATTTTTCCCGACGATAATACCGGCCTGGGGGCCGCCAAGGAGCTTATCTCCACTGAAAGTGACAACATCCACTCCGGCCGCCACTGATTCCTGGACCGTCGGCTCTTTTAACAGACCATATTTTGAGAAATCGACAAAAGTGCCGCTCCCGAGATCTTCCATCACCGGAATCTGATATGTTCCACCCAGTCCGACCAGTTCCTCCAGCGAGACCTCGGTCGAAAAACCCACGATACTGTAATTGCTTTTATGAACCTTTAACAAAAGGCCCGTATCATGCTCAATAGCCTTTTCATAGTCGTGAAAGTGGGTACGGTTTGTCGTCCCCACCTCCTTTAAGATCGCGCCGCTTTTTTCCATCACATCGGGGATTCTGAATGAACCGCCGATTTCCACTAGCTCTCCCCGTGATACAATAACTTTTTTGTCCTTGGATAGAGTTTCTAAACAAAGGAACACCGCGCCTGCATTGTTATTAACCACCATGGCCGCTTCAGCACCGCTGATTTCACACAATATTTCTTCAACAATGCTGTATCTGGACCCGCGCATACCTTTTGACAAATCGAATTCCAAATTGGAATATCTGCTGGCAATGGTCAAAAGGTTTTCCACGGCATCTTTAGCCAGCAAAGATCGGCCAAGGTTAGTATGGACAATAATACCGGTAGCGTTAACCATACGCTTTAGATTGGACGTCATGGCTTTTTTAACACTATTTTTAATCTCTTCAAGGATAACGGGATCTGACAGTTTTGTTTCCGTGATGCCCTGCCGGTCATTTATAATATCGGTCCGGAATCCCTCAACCACAGAGCGAGTCGCGCCGACCAGAACAGATTTCGGAATGTTATCAAAGAAAGAATCCGCCTTTGAAAGTTCAAGGATATAATCGACTCCGGGAAGCATTCGTAACAGAGCCTGCTGTTTTTCGGTGATATCCATTCCATTATTCCTATTGGGCTGAAGCCAGTAGATTCATAACATTATAAAGTTATTTATTTCAATAGATTTATTTTACATGTAAAATACAGGTTGAAAAAATACTCCATGCGTGAAAAATGAAAAGCGATCAATAATTTCAAAGAAAAGTTTTTCCGATGATACACGAAAGGCTCCTGTAATTGTGTCAAAAATCGCCTTTATCGTCAATCCGCATGCCGGAAATGGTGTAACGGAATCCAATTGGACTGTTATTGAAGGTCTTGCCAGAGATCGGCTGGGTCATTTTGAGACGTATATGACCCAAAAACCGGGTGATGCTTGGATGTTCGCAAAAGCTGCCGTTTCCAAAGGGGCCGATCTTGGGTCTGTATGGGGGGGACGGTACGCTGAACGAGGTGATCAACGGCATCATGATGCATGAGGAATCCATACGGTCGGATGTGACGATCGGTTTTGTCCCAAACGGCACAGGCTGTGATTTCGTCAGGACCGTTCCCATACCACGAGACACGGAACATGCCTTAAATTTGATTGCCGCCGGCCCTGCACGCAGATTAGATCTGGGAAGGCTCTTTTTACGAAATCACCAGGGTTATAAATGCCTGCGCTATTTCCATAACATTACCAGTTTCGGTCTGGGGGGTGAAGTGGCTCGGAGGGTCAACAGGACTTCAAAAGTGCTGGGCCCGTTGTTTTCTTTTCTATGGGCAACTCTTATATCCATTTTTCTGTGTGGCAAAAAACGGATACGCATGAGAATTGATAATGATTTTGAACAGGAATTTAATATCTGGAACGTGGCCGTTGCAAATGGCCGGTACCATGGCGGTGGCATGCAGATAGCCCCGGATGCATCGGTTTATGACGGCCGCTTGAATGTAACGGTCATCGGAGATCTGACCATTCCGGAAATCTTTTTAAATCTTCCCAAGCTTTACAATGGCAGGATATATGATAATGACAAAGTCGTTATATTTACCGGAGAAAAAATAGAGGCGTTCTCAGATCGACAGGTTCTTCTTGATGTTGATGGAGAGCAGCCCGGAATGATGCCGATTACCATTAATATGGTTCCCGGTGCGTTGAAAATTATTACCCAACCGGAGCCCAAAATACGTGCCACAAAGGCACCCAGACCCGCCCGCCTCGCCTGAGAGAAAGCTGATGGCGGGCAGGCACAAAGGGTATATATATTATTTTTTTTAGTGACTTGGTTCCTGAGTGGCAATGAAAAAAGTATAGATAAGTCAACCATGAAAAAAGCAAAAGATTATATTATTTTTCCGCTAGACGTTTCTTCCGTAAAGACTGCCAAACAATACGTTGAAACCCTTTCGGAATCGGTGGGCATGTTTAAAATCGGTCTGGAGCTGTTTATTCGATCCGGTCCTGATATTATTGATTTCATAAAAACCTCCGGAGCGGCCGAGGTTTTTTTGGATTTGAAATTGCATGACATTCCGGCAACCGTCTCACGTGCCATGCAGATTATTGCCAACTTGGGCATTAAATTTTCAACGGTTCATTGCGGAGAAACTTCCAGAATGCTCGAAGCCGCAGTCAAGGGCGGCAAGGACAAGGTTGGCGTACTGGGAGTTACGGTTTTAACCAGCATCTTGAATGAAGATTTAGAATCTGCGGGGTTCAGGAAAAAATACTATGACGACCTGTCAAGGCTTGTCATCAAAAGGGCAGCCATGGCAAAACAGGCGGGCTGTAAGGGTATCGTCTGCTCTGCCCTTGAAGTGAAAATGATAAAAGAAACATTCGGTCAAGATTTTATTGCAGTAACGCCGGGCATACGTCCCGGTTGGGGTGCGCACGGAAAAAATGATCAGCGGCGGGTAACAACGCCGGCCCGTGCAATTGAAAACGGATCCGACTATCTTGTTATCAGGCGGCCCATCCGGGATGCAAAAAATCCAAAGGATGCCGCCGACCGCATTGCCGAAGAAATCGAAACCGTTCTTTAATTTCTTAAGTTTGAATGTTGAGTTTTTTGTGGCATTCTATTTCAGTATGCTCGCGAAAAACTCACCCATATGATGATAGCACGCTTCCGGGGTCTCCACCATCGGCCAGTGAACATTACCGGTATATTTTCGGTTTGGAATGTCGTGTGCGGCAATGAATTTCCGGGTTTCTTCCGGCGTGCTCTTCGTGCCCCAATAGTAAAGCTTGGCACATTCCAGGGCAGCAAAATCACTACCGTATGTCCCGGATTCGCCCAGTTGTGCTGAAGACCGACCCCAGGCCATCATTGCCTGCGGGCTGGCGAACCTTACGCTGGCGAAGTACCTCTGGTAGGCCTCATTTTCTGCAGTCCGTTCGTAAATCAGATCCAGAAAGTATCGATAAAACGCATCCGCTCGCTCGAATTTTTTGGCCAGTGCCGAGAAATATCCATCCGAACGGGTCAGGTTGCCTTCGATGCTAAAGACACCTTTTACGATTTCACCCAACTCCCGTGCAACCCACGTTGCGATCACCGATCCCAGAGAGTGACCCACCAGCAGGACGGGTCTGTTACGCGAAAGCGCGTTGATCAGGTCTATGGTAACCCCGGTCGCCGCTTCCAAAGACATCTTTCCCGGCTGGGGAGGACTCACGCCGAATCCCGGCAGGTCCGGCGCAAAAAGACTATAGGACGCCGCCAGTTCACTGGAAAACACTTCCCGGAAGCTGAGACTCGACTCTCCAAAACCGTGCAACAACCAGATGTGCGCCGGGCTGCCCTGTTTTCGGTGCGTCCGAAGAAATACACCTTCTTGAATAATCGGATGGTACATCAATAAACCCTACTGGTTCTCAAACAAGATGAATTTTGCCTTGAGTTCCAACTAGTGTCCATCCATAAATGGTAGATTTTGGTTTCCGGCAAGGCCCGAGCGAGTTTACAACCTCCCCGAAAACATCACGGGATCTCCGACAGGCATAGCGTGCTATTTCGAGAATTGAAAGCGAGCGAGAACGCCGCCGGAGTCCGAAAAGATGCCGTTTCTGGATGGACATTAACTATATTCTTACTCCAAGACATGGATATTTCTTTTTGCACACATATCCTTGAGAATCTTGGGCCATACTGAGACTTCGACTTCGCCAAGATGGGCCGTTCGAAGCAGGTACATGTGGGTCCTGGACTCTCCAATACCGCCTCCGATGCTCAAAGGAATCTCATCATTAAGAATGGCCTGGTGATAGGGAAAATTGAGGAATTCTTCCTGGCCGGACATCTTTAGCTGGATTTTAAGCGTTTCCTTGGTGACCCGTATCCCCATGGACGTTAGTTCGTGGCGCCGTCTGGTTACCGGGTTCCACACCAGGATATCTCCGTTTAATCCATGATACTGTTCACCGCCCTTAACGATCGTCTCGGTAGCCCAATCATCGTAATCCGCAGCGCGCATTTCATGGGGATAGCCATCCTTTAAAGGCCAGCCAATACCGATGATGAAGATCGCCGGAGATTTTTCCATCAGGACCCGAGTCTCTCGTTTCTTCCGCGGCAGGTCCGGATACCAATCCAGCATTTCTTCGGCATGAACAAATGTGAGCTGCTCGGGAAAGTCGGGATATTTATCTGTCTTTAACCGGGGGAACCGTTCCTGAGCCATTTTGCCCGCACCCCGGATAACCTTCCAGAGCTTTTTAACGACATCTTTGAGAAAGTCGAGGTTGCGGTCATTCTCGGTTATGGCCAACTCCCAATCCCATTGGTCTACATATGCGCTGTGATCGTGGTCCAGAAAATAGTCTTTACGAACCGCTTTCATATCAGTACATATGCCCTCACCCTCATCACAGTTAAACTGTTTCAGAGCCATGCGCTTCCACTTTGTAGCGGCCTGAACCACCTGGGCGTGTATGGGTTTATTGAGTCCAAGCCCGCACATAAAATCAACGGGTGTTCGCGAGCCGTCGCGATCCAGGTAATCATTTACACCGCTATCGCGGTCAACGATCAGGGGTACCTGAACCATTTGCAAATTAAGTTCCTTACACAGATTCTCTTCAATGTACTTTTTCACTGCAAAGACGGCCTTCATTCTTTCTTTTGGAGAAAGCAACGGTTCGTAATCCGTGGGTAGCGTCTTTTCCAATTCATTATAATTTCCGATACCAGGTCCGGCGAGGTCTGCTTTTTTGTCCGTCATTAACTCTCCTTTTTGGTTATTTTGGCAATGTCCGTTCGTATTTTTCGGATTTTCTCATATCCGGCTCCATTATCACCTGAATTTTGAAGTGGCATTTCTATACATTAAGTAAAAATCAACCTCAAGGCTTTTCGGCCGAAACATCAAGGCAATCCCATTTGAATCTCATCAATAATTTGATTTAAAGCTTCATTAAATTCATCGGGTTTAACTTGTGCGACAAAATGACCCACACCATAAATCAAAACCACGCTTTCATGTAAAGCTTTTTCTTTGCCCGTTGACGCCCCGTTTATATTGAATAACTTTTTAGAATATTTATCTAAATCGGACGGAACATTTTTCGCATTCCATCTGAATATTTCATACAGTGCACTGATTCCCATTTCTGGATCGGCTACAGACATTTGCCTCACAATCCATGTTATTACATCCGGGTCGGCTTCCGGCGTAAACATGAACGCATTAATTGCTCTGATGCGGCTTTAAAATCATTTTTAAACGGTTTCACAAAATCATCAATTTCTTTATCAGATTTCGGACATTGGAATGTCGTATAGAATGTATCAACGCCACCTTATGTTTTTTTGAAAAATACTCAATTTGAGGTTTCCAGAATTCATGATTGCATGTCCAGCAATGCACAAAAACCATAGTCACCTCCCCTTGGCCGCGAACACCATAGGTGATTGAACTCCCATCATCTGATTTTACTGTTAATACATTTTGCTCTGTTAATTGTTGTACAGAATTGCACCCGGAAATTACGGCAATCGCTAACATCAAGGCGAATACGGTGGAAATATTTGCTGCTTTCATCTTATGTCCTCATTTTTCCTAAAATAGCACCCTAATTGAGCGAAAGTCGAGGCCTGTCCGCCTGTGGCGTGGATGCCCCAGATTCAAGGCGTCACGGGTGAAACCGTAGGGTGTGTAAAGCGCTGTGGAATAACCCGTCGGTGTGTGCATGAGCTTGTTGGGTGATCTATCTTATATAGTACCCGGATACTCTCCACTTTGTGTCCTTGTCCATCATCGGAGTAACGGTCTCGATTGCAGATTTTAATATCACACTATTTTCTTATTTGAATTCTTATCATCTAAAATTAGACTCTCCTTTTGCATGAGCGAGTCCCATAGATTCCACATGAGATTTTGTTCGCTCTCGGATCCAAAATTATAGCCCTGCAGCAACCTGCGGTCTGTATCGGTCATGTCTTTGAATTGAATACCCACTACTGCAGTTGTTTTTCCTTCGAGAGGAACCTCCTTACCCCAAACAGTGGTACCTTGAATAGAGAGATTGACAAATTCGATGGGTAAATATATTTGAAGCTTAACATTTTTTCCAGCCAAGGTGTCAAAATGACCGGTTTCATAATTTGAACCCAAAACCACTCTGGCCCCACCTAAAGAAATATTCTCTGTAAATCCATCGAAGTTTACAGGGATTTTGCCTAATTCGTCTTTAAATATCTTAAGATTCACTTTTGTTGGGAGCTTGCGCCGAACGGTTCTGCGAACGGTCCACGAGAATTCTTCTTCAGCGGAATCCCAGCGGGTCTTATAAAGATTGCTGACAAGAAGCTTAACATTAGGATATTTTCTGCAAATTGCCATCACACTTGATTTAGAAATTTTCGCAAATTCAACGCGAGTGACGGCCTCGATAGTCGATTGAGACACTTTTTCTTCTTCAAACGGATAAATATCACCAAAAAAGTCGTTTTCCCCCAGGTTTCTAGTCAATCTCTTTTGTATCCTTTCGCCCTTTTTCAAACGATGGTAAATCGTTTCTTCCAGAGAACCGGACATAACAAAATAAAGGGTATTCTCTTCATCACCAAATCTTTTTATCATGCTTCCCGCAGAAAAATGCCGGGGCGCCAACTCAGTCATAAAAGCGATGAGTTCAGGATACTTCATCTTGATGAAAAAACTCTGTACCCCCGTATTTTTGGATCTGCCTTGATGAAGGGATAAATAGAAGGCTTTCCCCTCTTGATTGGACGGTTGGAGAATTTGCCATTCAAAAGTTTTGCATACGATGGCCTGCAATGTCATATTTTTTTCCATAAACAGCTCGGCAGCCGTTCCATATTCATCGGCAGCAGCATAAAACGATTTGTCCCGTTTCAAAAGGTCGGCAAAGATCTTGTGGAGCCAAGGATTATTGGGAAAGGCCTTAAGTAGGTTCTCAAGCTCTGCAATGGAATCGATGGTGATAGAACCTTCTATAATGCGACTTACAATGCTCGTCTGTTTGTTCATATGGTCTTTCATTACTTACCCTCTAATAAATGCTTATTTAACCTTTGATGATTTCTGTTCCGTCCGATATCGTTGCCTTGTTAAGCTATCTTCTGCATCCAAACCGTATCGAATACCTGGCCATTTTTCATCCCCACGCCTTTGAAACGTCCGCATTCGACAAACCCGTTCTTTTTATGGAAATCTATGCTTCTGGGATTAAGAGAAGATATTTAGCTAAAATATTGGTTATACCTTTTTTCTTTGCTTCTTCTTCGAGGTGGTTGAATATATCCATTATTGATTCACGATCTTCATCTGAAATTGGAGACATTGAATAATCCATTGTTTTTACCTTTACGTTCTCATAAATGGGGTATCAAACCTTGATTGTTGACTTAATCATGTTGTATTTTCGCCTCATTTCAGATGGCTTGGATATTTCTGACTTGACAATACTTGCCCGGCGGCTCACCGCGGAATAAGTTAGACCGAATAGCTCCCCGATTTGTTTGTTCGTATATAGACCGGTTCCTCTTATAAAATAAAGTAAGACATCCCGATCTTGGACGTCTTTTTGGAAAATTCGATCGGATTGCCCGATTTTTGTTAGGTCAAAATTTATTGCTTTTGCGGCACGCTTTAAAAGCTTAGCAGGATTTTTGTCCTTTAACATCCGATTGTGCTGTGGAAGCTCTTCATCAGATTCCTTTTTAAGATGTTTCTCTGTAATCTTTTTCAAATAATTTTTGGTTCCAAATACAATTCCATGTCGCAGGTTCTCAAAAATCTTAGCGTCTTCTTCAGAATATTTCTGAACCTTTTCACGATACGCTTTGTATGAATCCTTGCCGTTAAATTGTGAAAGAATCAGATCCGTATTCAGCCAGCGAATATGACTTCCTTTGTAAGCATAGGAACGATAGCTGCTCCACCGGTAATCCGCCAAACGATCGACCAGGCCGGCTCGTAAAGGGTTTCGATGAATATAACAGGAAAGCTGCATCAGGTATGCATCATTTTGAACCAGAATGCTCTTGAAGCGTCCCTGAAAAAGATGGCCGCTACGGGAATGCTTTAAATTAAATCGACGGGTGTAGGTCGTACCCACCCATTGCATGCTTTTAGATAGGTTTTTCTGATTGGTCCGAATCAGCAAGTGATAATGATTTCTCATCAAAACATAGGCAAATATGTCTACCTCAAATCGATCGGACATCTCTTCTAATACACCTAAAAAGATCTCATAATCATCATCCCCTAAAAAGATGTCACGTCGCTCGTTTCCCCTGGATATAATGTGGTACAAGGCGCTCTTGAATTCTATGCGTAATGGTCTGGCCATATTGAACGAATAGCAACATCTATGAGAAGTGTCAATCTATTTTAATCAATAATCAAGGTTTGACCCCATCTACACAGGCCTCCGATAAAGACCGGCAGGGGCACGTTACGGTCTTTGTTGCCCATGTGGCCCTTGGAGTGTCGGATACTGATGAATCCACGATCGCCATCGATATCTTCAACTTTCAGATGCGTGCCTTCGGACAAGCGCAATCCGCAGGAATAAATTGTGGTCAGACAAACCCGATAGCGTAGTAGACGTATGTTGCGCAAAAGCTCATGAACTTCATCACGACTGAGGACGACCGGAAGCTTCTTTTCACGTCCGGGGCGGATAAACAGTAGCGTTGGCCAGGGGCGCTTGATGGCATTTTCATAGAAGAATTTGATACCACACAGGGCAACAGTGCTGGTGCTGCGGCTCCATTTTTTTACGTTTTTGCCGTACAGAAAGTAATCTTGCAGATTCTCTTCGGTAATCTTGCCAGGGGATTTGTCGAAATGTTCGCACAGTTGGCGAACGGCAGTGACATAAAGGGTCTGAGTGCTATCGCTGTAGCCTTTGAGTTGTAGGTCTTCGATCATCCGATGTCTCAAGGGTGTCATGGTGTACCTCTTTTTTGAATGTTTAATGGAAATGGGTAAAGGAGGTATACCACACCCTTTTCAGGGTGATCAAAAATGTGAATTGAATCGAAATCTTGAATTGATTGGATATTAACTGCGCGAAGCGCTTAGTTCAACATGTTTTATCCCTCATAAAAATTTTATCTTCATTACAAATATCATATGATGGCCGTTATCAAATCATCTTCTCCAATGATTCATTTTACAAGCCTTAACCTGTGAGTTTTTTGTAGCTTTTGCCATAATTCATTGAGGGGGAAAATGCGGTTGTGGCAAGAGGTCAATTTTCGGTTGTCATTTCGAAATATAAGCCTGTTCCCGTGTGCTAGGGTAGGGTAATGTCAATTGAAATTAATTTTCGAGCTTTTTTAATAAATGCATTATCAAATGTTACGAATTTGTCAGCTTTCATACTGGAAGCCAGATGGAGCGCATCTGCAAAATCAAGGCCTAATCCATACCATGAGATGGCCTGAAATACCGTTTGCTGATCTTCAACGCGCACATTCGGAAGCCCCATCATTTTCTCGAAACCTTTCATAATAGGGCCTTTGTCAATTCCGTAGGCATGCCGTAATACCCATTCCGTTTCCAATACCACGGTTTTGGGAATAAAGATAACATCGCGCTCTATTATTTTCGCCGCGCGTTTTGCCTGACGGAGATCATCTTTTGTTAGTAATCTGACCAGAAGATTTGTATCAACGGCAATCATATATTCTCCTTAGCTCCTTTTGCTATGGCTGCCTCCATATCCTTCAAAGATTTTCTAGGGCCTTTATAACCAACACAACCTATCACTTCCTCAATTTTTGTTTCTTTATACGGTTTAATCGGCTTAAGCTTGATGCCGTCACCAACGTTTTCAATGACAAACTCAAGCCCCGGATTCCATCCGTGTAATGCACGAATCGCCTTTGGGATAACGACTTGTCCTTTGTTTGAGAGCCGTGTCTTTTCCATAATCACCTCTTAACTGTTTGTAAGACTAAAGTAAGATGATTATAAATGCTTTTTCCCCTTTTTGCAACACTGAATCAATGATTCGTTTTAAGAATGAAAGCTAAAAAAGAAAAGCGGGAAGCTATAACATTATAACTACCCGTTTTACTGTTAATTATGGCGTCCCCAAGGGGGATTTAAACCCCTGCTGCCAGCGTGAAAGAACGATCTAAAGGGTATTCTGCTTACTTTTTTTACAGTTAAAAGCCGTTTACTAAAGATTTCAGTCCGTCTAAATCCGGTAAGACGATCATCATAGCATCGACTGAGGGTACTCATAAAATTGAAGGTACTGAGGTTATATTAGGGTTGAACTGTTATAAATACTTGAATAATAGATTTTAATAATTATTGTTCTGATAATTTTCAGAAAATTTCTGAAAATGTTCTTGACTAATTAAATTTGCACTGTTAGATGATAAATAATTAACACCACAATATGTGGTGTAAGTTACTTTGTTTTATACAATACTATGTAGCAAAGTAAAAGAGGTATCGTATGAATCGCAAAAACATCCCTTTAAAAGATAGAATTATCTTTGCACTTGATGTTGATTCTTTAGAAGAAGCTGAAAAATGGGTTGAAAAGTTAGGTTCCCATATAAATTTTTTCAAAGTTGGATTACAATTATTTATTGCGGGATGGTTTCCTGTTATCAAAATGATAACAAAACGGGGTCATAACGTGATGTGTGATTTAAAAATATG
>JAFDHQ010000050.1 GCA_019308685.1 Deltaproteobacteria bacterium | reverse complement strand
AATTTGAGATTTACCCGCCTAAGGCGGGTAAATCTGTAATTTGCCTGCCCGCCGTTCTTTTGGCGGGGTGCTTGGAATTTGTGATTTTATACACAAAACTCCAGGGCAGAGCCATCTATAACTGATTGTCATCAGCAATTTTGGCGTCGAATTCGAATTTTAGTCCATCCACAGGATTGATGCAAGATAATATGACAAATCGATTACATTATAGTTTTCATCAAAATAAAAGGAATGTGAAGAAACTCTGCCTTAATCTGAGGGAAATCTACCCTTTTTTGATTTTGTTTATCCTGAAGATCGAGCGATGGTAATGGAATATCACGTTAAGGAACAAAATGGTGAATCAGAAGAAAAGCATACAAGTTAGGGGCAAGCTTTCAAGCCTCAAAATATATCCTATCCATTGTATGGGGGGAATCTTCACCTAGGAGATTTCCTCAGAAGAAATGAAGCCCTCCCTCTATGGACAAAATTAATAAAATCGATAATAAATGATCTGTCGATAAATTCCATTTATTACACAAAACATAACATGTTTTTATCTACAGCAAGCCGAAACATAAGAGAAATAGAAATGTTAGATAGGAAAGACACGGGTTCAAGCGACAATTTGCCGGATATAACACACCTCATTCGAAGTGTTCAGCGTATGGAGGGAAATCCGGATTGTTTTGGCAAGGCAGACTGGAACTGTGACCGTTTGGACTGCGCCTGGCGTGAATACTGCCTGAAAGAAGATCAAAAATAGGGGGTGAAGCGGCAACGATAAGGAGGCGAACAATGGCATTAAATTTCAAAATTATTTGTCATCATAACAGTGACAACCTTCATCTTAAACTTATGGGTGACTTTGACGGTTCATCAGCCCATGAACTAATTAATACATTAAAAGAATATCGCGGCTTTTTCAGAAGAGTTTTTATCCATACATGCTCTCTTTCGTCGGTTCATCCCTCTGGTCTGGATGTGTTTCAAAAGAGTTGCGATATCAAACAACTATCGCCTGCGCTGACATTTACCGGAAAATATGGGGATACCATAGCACCGCAGTAGAGCAGCTATCTCTGATGATATAAATTTACGAGTCACACGGTATGAAATAATATTATGTGAGGGGAGGGAACGAAATTAACACACCCATATGGGTTGAAAGGAGGTGGTTTTGATGTTTGATCTCAACACGTATCAGAAAGAGGTGCGCCTTAAAGACGGAACAAAAATTCTTCTGCGGCCAATGGCATCAGAAGATAAGGATGCTTTATATGAGTTTTTCAAGGAGGTTCCCAGAGAAGAAGTTCGATATTTGCGTGATGATGTCGGCAGTAGGAGTATTGTTGAAAATTGGGCTGCTAACCTCGACTATGCAAAGACACTGCCCATTTTGGCCGTGAAAAATGGCACCGTCATTGCCGATGCTACTTTAAATCGTCGTAGATTCGGCTGGAAATGGCATTTGGGCACTGTACGGGTATTTGTACACAGAGATTACCGCAATGTAGGCTTGGGTCAGGTGATGATTAAGGAGATTGCTAGTCTTGCGGATAGCCTCGGCCTTGAAAAACTTGTTGCCGAGCTTCCAGAAATGAATGCTCCTGCGATAAATGCTTTCAACAAGGCGGGATTTCATCGTGTGGCATTTCTTCCAAACTTTGTCAAAGACAGAGAAAACAGGCCTGTTGATTTGGTGGTCATGGTTAAAGATATAAGACCGGCTCACGACGAGGACTATGATTATGAATTTTAAAACTGTTTCCCAGTTACAACTAGTGCTTGTAACCGGAACGTTTTTCCTTTCCCCTCACTAAAATTTATTCATTTTTATCCTGAACGGATGCTTCGCGCCGGTCGCTCTTTTGTGCGGGTACATTCCCGGTGTATATTTTACACTTTCGATTTGTACCATACTACCCCTGCCTTTTTTACAAATTGTAAAAAAGACTGACACCCATTCATTCCAAATTTTAATCGGCATATTTTTCTAAAACGCTAAAGCTATATCATATCAGCAGGTTAAACAAATGTCTCAAGGGAATTTCGCTTTGGTATGATTGTTGCTTTTAAAAAGAGCAGGAGGGTTACCCTCACTCCACGAAATTCGCGACGCCTTGAACTTGAACTTTTTACTTTGCCGTCTCAAATTTGACTTTTTACGAGTTCATCAAACTATGAGCTAAAATAAAAAATGAACGTCCAACATCGAACATCCAACGTCGAACATCGAAGGACTGTACACCTTCGATGTTCTAATTGTTGCATCTGAAATTACGACCGAGCTTTCATAACACCTCGAAAATACATACATAGGTCAGGAGTTCTGAAATTGAAATGAATCCTAATAACTTTTTCAAAGAAAGAAGTTTAACCAGGGCAGAAATTGACGATTTACAAAAAATCGATACATCATAACTGCTCTGCCGGGATAAACAATTTTGTTGACCATGAGTGTAGCGATCTAAAAGGAGAATTGTCATGTTAGTAAAGCACTGGATGAGCAAACAGGTTATCACCATTGATGCAAACGATTCCATGAATAATGCAATACACTTGTTAAAAAAACATAATATCAAGATGCTGCCGGTTATGAAACAGGGTAAGCTCGTTGGAATTGTCACGGATCGGGACCTAAAAAGGTCGTCCGCTTCTGATGCGACCAGCTTGGAAATTCATGAACTTTTATATTTAATTTCTAAAATTAAAGTAAAAGATGTCATGACCAAAGATCCTATCACCGTTCCTTTAGATTACACGATAGAAGAGACCGCGGAGGTCCTTTTAAAACGTAAAATATCCGGGGCGCCTGTTATTGACAATTACGGTGATATCGTCGGCACAATTACTCAAAATGATATTTTTAGAACCATAATCTCACTGACCGGTGTTGAAAGAAAAGGCATCCAATTTGGCCTGGAGGTAGAAGATCGGCCGGGTTCTATCAAAGATGTGTCAGACACGATTCGAGAATACGGTGGCCGTATGGCGAGTATCCTGACTTCTTACGATTTGGCCCCCAAAGGATTTCGCCGGTTGTATATTCGCATGTACGGCGTTGATCGCTTCAAGCTCAATAAGCTCAAGGATTCGCTTAGAGAAAAAGCATCTCTCCTTTATATGGTGGACCGCCGTGAAGTCAAAAGAGAAACGTATTAGTCTATTTCTGGATCAAAACGTCCCGGAGGCTTCCGTTCATTTGGATAAGGCCGGTTTTAATAGTAATCAAATCACTACCCGGATGATTACCGGCGTACCCAGCCGGGCCGGGGCTATTGTTGTAGAAGCTCTGAAGGAGGGATATGGGACTATTGTCGTCGGTCGAAGAGGTCTATCGCATGTGGAAGAGTTCTTTATGGGTCGTGTGAGCAACAAGGTTATACAAATGGCGAGGGAAGTGGCGGTTTGGGTGGTAACATAATCAGTTCTTAAAAAAATATTCTTACTTGTCAAATGGTTACTTCCAGTCATTGTAAGTTCTCAATAAGTTCTGGTGTATTAAATAATCATATTGACCCGACTCCATAATTTATTGAGAAGTTACCAGTCATTTCACAAATTCTATTTTAGCATGTCTTTTGTGCTGTTGTCGGTTACCGTTTGACTGATTGAATGATTTAACACCGATTCGGAATGACATTTAACAATCTTTTCAGAAAGGAGATACAGAATGTGGGTATTCAGCAAAGAAGGCTTTTTCTCAATTGTCTGTAAAGAATGCGATAAAAATGACGATCTATAATTGGCTTGGAAGAGAAGCGCCGCTGTGAGTAAAACACTGATGAAAAAGGAGGTCTTTATGCACGATGTTCAAATAAATCCCATAAAAAACAGACTTTATATAAATTTTGGAGATGGGGATTATATTGATAATACTGCATACGTCAATGTAATCGAAAATGCCTGTAGAAATCTGGCTTTTAATTTTTCATGTGTGGCAGTTTTAAATAAAAAGGGGATTGTATGCCAGAGTGACATCGATCTTTTGTTTAATACAGTGGATTTAGTTACTGCTTATGGCGCCGACAAAATAATCCTTGTAAGAAAAAACAATGATAATTCAGGTTTCTTCCAGCGAAATCTGATGTATTTTCAAGCCGATTTAACGCTGGAAAATGCAAAAAATATTCAGGAAGCAGAGAACATTCTCGATCAAAGTACTCAACAAAGTTAATAGATATCATATCTAAAAGACATCACGCTCATCATTCAACGACCCAGACCGTACAGTTGCGTGCGTGGTTGACGATTTTGCTGGAGATACTGCCAAAGAGGAACTCTTCACTGCGTGAAAGCCCCTGTCGGCCAACTACAATGGTGCTAAATTGTGTCTCGTTTTGTTCAACCAAAATACACTCCGACAGGGAAGGACAGTATCGAAGGGTGGATCGTACCGATATATCCTCCGGGTCAAAACCTCCATCTATCAGAACTTGGCGATAGTTCTCCAACATAACATCGACTTTCAACTTGTACTTGCTGAGCCATTTCTCTTTTTCAGCAGACGTGGGAATGTAATCTTCTTCCGGCGGATTAATGATGTGAAGGATTAAGATCTTGAAGCTTTTTACACCCGCAAAGAGGTGGCTTACATAGGAGACCGCCCGGCGGGCGTTTTCTGAATCGTCTACAGCAATGAGAATATTCTTGTTAAAAGTCTTTTCACTCATGGATAGGCCTCTTCCTTGATCTTAACGAAAAATCCTAGTTTTCGTTCGGGCACTATTTACGGAAGTATTCCGGTCAACGTTTGGAATTCTCTCAAATCATCCAGCAATACATCTCCCATACCCACCAAAAACACCAAAATATTACCCAGACCAAAGAGATCATAACCGAATATGTTTTCCCGATGGCGATAGTTAAAATCATAATCAATCCATCGGTAGCGTCCGCTATCGCGGTCGATTAATATATGGTCGCGCCGAATATCCCCGTGTTTTTCGCCATGGTTGTGGAGAAAACGGACGGCATCAATACATTCCATAAAATGCTTTAAAATCCCAGGAAATTGATCGTAAAGATAGGTCTGATGATCCATATCCATATCCGCCACATGGTGAGACAGGGGTTTGCCTTTGATAAAATCGAGAACGCGAACGAGATTACCTTTTACATCCTCGATGGAATATCCATGCATGAAGTTTTTATGGTCGGCCACCAGATCCAGGATACGGGCCTCTTTTCTAGGACTGCGGTAACACTCGAAGGGGATGCCTCCGATATGAGCCATAAACTTTTCGTAAAAAACGAGCTTGATGATCTTCGGGCTTTCGCTTTTAAGATCAATGGCGCGTTTTACCCAGAACTTGACCTCGTCATCAAGCCCGAACCGCCCTTCTTTGGCATTATGACGAATAAGGTAAGGTCTGCCGCCAAGAAGAACCACATCACCATATTCTACGCGAAAGAAATCCGTAGTATCCGTATGAATTCGAAAATGATGCGAGCTTCGGGAGATATGAAGCCACCGGGAAGCCATTTGCCTGAGATTCTCCTGAGAAACAGATATTGTCATTTCCGAGATACTTGAGAAAAAAGGTAAATGAACGACATGGATATTGGAATGTATTCCAATGTCCTTTAAAAGAAAGATCCGGATCCAACGGACCCGGATCTTTGCATTGTGTTTCGTATTTTCGCGATAAGAAATCTTTCTTTTTTCTCCCAAGGCCGGCGGCCGAATTCTCCGAGCTAGGATAGTTCTTGAGCGAATTTATTTTTAAAGGCCTCTTCAACAATCTTTGCAGCATCTTGGGTATTTTTGATGTAGTCACAATTTATAATTATATCAAACTCATACGGCAAAGCATCTTTTTTGCCAAAAACCTTTTTAAAAAAGCTGCGTTGCTCCTTATCGATTTGAGGCAATTTGTCGGCAGCTTCTTTTTCTTTTACTTTTAAAATTCCGGACAACCGTTTAATCCGATGGTCGTCCGAACAGATAAATCGAACCGCCAGGACCCGGTCTCGCGGCAGGATTAAATGTGTCCCCCTGCCCACAAAAATAGTAGGCTCCAAACCGGCAAGAGAAATCACTGTATTAAACAAATGCCTGTTGTAATCACTTTTGATAAAAGATTTCTCTGCAAAGAGAAAAGCTGCAAATTCCTTTAAATAACCTGGATACCGTTCGTCAAAATAAGCGACTGTTTTCTGGCTCAATTTTGCCTCTTCGGCGATATGCATCAGAATTTCCCTGTCTACTACTTTATAACCGATATCTTTTGCTACAATATCGGCAATTTCCAGGGCTCCGACCCCAATTTTTCGAGAACAACAGATGGTGGGGAAAATTTCCGGCCTTTTTTCTTCTCTTTTCTTTTCGATGTATTTTTTCTCCATTTCGCGAAAATGTTTATCTGCCAGTTGAGCGCCGGTCGGTCTTTTGTGCGTGTACATTCCCGGTGTATATTTTATACCTCCCATTCGTACCATAGTGTACCTCCTTTTTTAGGCTTAAAATGTCTTTTTAAAGATCATTTATTTCATATTCTTCCTGTATTCCTTACCGTAAATGATCTTCCCAAATTCTGAGTTTTGAAGAATAGCAAACATTTTTTACTATTATCGTTCTGCAACTATTGTGCCATAGAATAACGAAAGAAAGCTTGATGTTAACCAATTGGAATTATACATTTATTTAGCGATCAGACAAAAAACAACATGTTGTAGATGTTAAAGATACCTGTCTGCTTTTTTTACAAAATGTAAAAACAAGCTTTTCCCTGTCTTGATTTTACAATCTGTAAAAAAGACTGACACCCACTCATTCCAAATTTTAATATCCATATTTTTATAAAACGCTAAATCTTCATCATATCAGCAGGTTAAACATATATCTAGAGGAAATTCCGCTTTGGTATGGTTGTTGCTTTTAACAAGAACAGGAGGGTTACCCCCGGATTCTAACTGGAAGTAATCCTAAATAACTTTTTCAAAAAAAGGAGGCCAACCATGGTAGAAATTAACGATTTAAAAAAAATCGATACATTTAGTCTGTTTTCAGAAGATCAGTTGGCAGAAATTACGAAAATCACGGAGAAACAAACGCTCAAAAAGGGAGCCCAGATCTATCAGGAGGGGGATCGAGCCAACCATGTTTTTCTGGTTACCAGGGGACACGTCAGTATGAGAAAGATAGCTCCGGGAGATACCATAGGTATCTCCTTTGAATCAAGAGAGAAAGGAGATCTGTTTGGCACGGCCTGTTTCATGAAACCACAGGAATATACATTGAATTCTGTATGTTTGGAAGATTCTGAAGTTATGGCGATTGATGCCGATAAATTGTTTGAACTCTTTCAGAACTATCCTGAAATAGGGTATAAATTTATGAAAGAGGTCGCAAAAATCTATTTTGAACGCTATAAAATCGCAAAAAGGCAAATTCATGCAATGGTCAAGGCCCCCACAATTATAACCGCTCTGCCGGGATAAACACTTTTTTTGACCGCGAGAGTAATAACCTGAAAGGAGATTGATTCAAAAAACAAAGGGTTGAAGAAAATTTTTATACGTTTGATCAAAGTGAATGCTTTTAAATCCATAGCTAAGGAGATCCGCCATGAGCAATAGTACTTATAAAATCATTGAGTTAGTGGGAACAAGCAGTTCTTCTTGGGAGGATGCCGCTAAAAATGCTGTAGAAACAGCATTCAAAACTCTAAAAGATCTTAGAGTCGCGGAAATTACCAAGTTAGACTTAAAGATCGAAAACGGTAAAGTGACTGCTTATCGTGCGAGGGTAAACCTTTCCTTCAAATATGAAAAGGAATAACGAGTCAGATAGGGGTGGAAAACGCATAACCCATATAGTTTCCACCCCTTTAAAGATCCATTAATGATTGGATGCCGGGTGTGCTCTTGGGTATTAGTGGTTTTTGCAAAATGCACTTCCACGTCAAGGTGATAAAATGTTTTTCCGCAAAACTCGCAGAACTTTACGTTATGGCCAGGGATTCCTGTCAGGTAAAGGAATAGGAAACATAAAGGAGAATTATCATGTTAGTTAAAAACTGGATGAGCAAACAGGTTATCACCATCGATGCAAACGATTCCATGAATAATGCAATACACTTGTTAAAAAAACATAATATCATGATGCTGCCGGTAATGGAAAAGGGTAAGCTCGTTGGAATTGTTACGGATCGGGATTTAAAAAGTGCGTCTGCTTCTCAGGCGACCAGCTTGGAAATTCATGAACTTTTATATTTAATTTCTATGATTAAAATAAAAGAGATCATGACTAAAAACCCCGTCACCGTTCCTTTCGATTACACGATAGAAGAGACGGCGGAGGTCCTTTTAAAACATAAAATATCCGGCGTCCCTGTGATGGACCATTATGGGAGTATTGTCGGCACAATCACTCAAAATGACATTTTTAGAACAATAATCTCACTGACCGGCGTTGAAAGAAAAGGCGTTCAATTTGGCCTGGAGGTAGAAGATCGGCCGGGTTCCATCAAAGAGGTATCGGACATAATTCGACAATACGGCGGCCGTATGGCGAGCATCCTGACTTCTTACGATTTGGCCCCCGAAGGATTTCGCCGGTTGTATATTCGCATGTACGGCATTGATCGCTTCAAGCTCAATAACCTCAAGGAATCGCTTAGAGAAAAAGCATCTCTCCTTTATATGGTGGACCGCCGTGAAGTCAAAAGAGAAACGTATTGATCTAAAATTCATGGCAAAAATAAACTAACTAACCAACCAACAAAAGATTAGAGAAAGGAGTATCTCTTGGTAAAACACAGAAGAAAAATTTTGTTGGCGGTGGATGGTTCGGATCAGGCTTTTGAGGCAGTGCGCTATGTGAGCCGGTTGCTTCCCCCGAACCGTATGGAAGTGGTTCTATTCCATGTAATGACAAAGGTTCCCGAAAGTTTCTGGGATATCGAGAAAGAGCCTACATACAGACACAAAGTAGCCGCCACACATGCCTGGGATCTCCAGCAAAAGAAAGAGATACAAGAGTTTATGGAAAAAGCCCGTCAGCTATTTCTGGATCAAAACGTTCCGGAAGATTCCATTCGTATTAAAATCCAGGAAAAGAAGGTGGGCATAGCAAGAGACATACTCTATGAATCACAAAACGATTACCACGGAGTGGTTGTGGGCCGCTGGGGAATGAGCATGCTGAAAGATTTTTTATGTGGTAGCATTACGAATAAGCTTATTGGGCGTCTGATCAATGTCCCCCTCTGCGTGGTGGGCGGCACTCCGAAAATTGGCAAAATACTTGTGGCCATAGATACTTCGGAAGGAGCAATGAGGGCCATAGGTTACATCAGCACCCTGGCGAATAGTTTGCATTGTGAGGTTATCCTCTTTCATGCTGTTAGAGATCTTGATAGAAAGGAATTGCAACAGGCTGAAAAATCCATGGAGTATGTTTTCGAGGAGGCTTCCGTTCATTTGGAAAAGGCCGGTTTTAATAGTAATCAAATCATTACCCGGATGATTACCGGAGTACCCAGCCTGGCCGGAGCTATTGTTGTAGAAGCTCTGAAGGAGGGATATGGGACTATTGTCGTCGGTCGACGAGGTCTTACCCATGTGGAAGAGTTCTTTATGGGTCGTGTGAGCAACAAGGTTATACAAATGGCGAGGGAAATGGCGGTTTGGGTGGTAACCTAATTAGACGTCTCGAAATCCTACAATTTATAGGAAATATTTCGTTACTTCTTAATTAGTTCTGGTGTATTAAATGGTGATATTGAGCCGCCAACTGATAATAAAATGAAAAATGTCTGGAACTCGAATATAAGTGAACCTAAAGAAAAAACAGTAGCCAATCCTTTAATAGCAATGGGTTAAACGCAACATCATATATTTAAAAGATGAATGATCTTAATCGCTGTTTTTTCTTAAGGCTCACTAACATGCTCAAACAGCCAGACCTTTTTCATTTTATCACCAGTTGGCTCCATAATTTATTGAGATGTTACAATAATTCTTAATAAATTTTTCAAAAATAAGATATAAAATTAATATATACAGGAGGAAAATATGTATAAAAATATATTGGTTCCATTGGACGGCTCGAAACGAGCTGAGGCAATATTGCCTCATGTGGAAAACCTGGCACTATCTTTAAACGCCAAAGTGATTTTCTTTATAGTTGCTGAACCGTCGCTTATGCTGGAATATGATGAAGTGATTGATATGTCAACGTACTTGGAAAGATCCGATAAGCAGAAGAAAGACGCAGAGTCTTATCTTGCCTCTCTTCAAGAAAAATTTCGAGCAAAGGGTATCGAGGTTCAAATTCTCATCGGCCATGGTCCGGTCACGAAAGCAATCATCGATGCTGCCGAAGAAAAAAATGTGGGGTTGGTGGCCATGACCAGTCACGGCCACGGCGGTTTGTTAAGGACATTTTATGGAAGTGTTGCGGCAGGGGTGTTGCAACGTATAGATCGCCCCTTGCTTCTCATCCGTTCACGGAGAGACGGTTAGACCGATTATTTCACAGGACCTATCCTGGAATGTCTTTTGCTCTACCATAAATTATAGGTATTTAATGTGAAATGAATCATCAAGAAAAAATTTTTCAATTAATGAAAAAGCCCGGCTTTTACCCGCATGCTGTTTCCAAGATAGAGCAGCGTGAAACACACATTTCCAAAGTTTTCCTGACCGGCACGTATGTTTATAAAATTAAAAAATCGGTTAATCTGGAATTTTTGGATTATGCCACATTGGCAAAGCGCAACTATTATTGTCATCAGGAAACGACTCTGAATCGTCGCCTGTCACACAATATCTATTTAGGGGTTGTTGCCATAAGCTTTAAAGATGGTCGATATTTTATCTCCGGGCCAGGAAAACCGGTTGAATATGCGGTAAAAATGCGCCAGCTACCTGAAGATTGTTCACTGATTCGGATGCTCAAAGGCGGAAAAATTGACAATACATTAATTGAGCAGTTGGCCCGAATGCTTGCCGATTTTTACCAATATTCCCCTAAAGGTGAAAAAATCACTGCTTTTGGTTCATGGGAAACCATATGCGCCAAATGCGAGGAAAACTTCGGGCAAATGGAAAAATTTTTAAGAGAGATGTTTAACGATCGGATATTTAATGTCATACATGCAGCAACACGCTCATTTTTGATCCGGAGGAAGCCACTTTTTCTACATCGGACAGAAAATGGAAAAATTTGCGATTGCCACGGTGATTTAAGGTCCGGACATATCTATTTTGATGACGGAATTCAGATTATTGATTGTATAGAATTTAATGAACGTTACCGATACTCGGATATGGCATCTGATTTGGCTTTTTTGGCCATGGACCTGGATTTCGAGGGTTTTCCAAAAATAGCCGGACATTTGATCAATACCTTTGCCCAATATGCGAATGACCCAGATATGTTTGTTTTGATTGATTTTTACAAGTGCTATCGAGCGTTAATACGTACCAAGGTGAATTGTATACAGATGGAAAATACATCTATTGGAGATTGGAAAAAGGCGAATATTCGCAGAGAAATTGACCGATACATGGATCTGGCCTATCAATATGCGTTACAGTTCACCCGGCCGACACTCTGGGTTGTCTGCGGCATGCCTGCCTCGGGTAAAAGTACAATTTCTAATGAATTATCCAGAATTCTTAACATTAAAGTTTTTTGTTCGGATTTGGTCAGAAAAGAACTGTTCGGGTTGAAACCTCATGACTTTATGGATGTACCGTTTGAAAAAGGCAAATATTCCAAAGGGGCCAGTTCTCTTACCTATGGAAAACTCCTGTTACTTGCCCAGGAGGAAATCGAAAAAGGCGCTTCAGTAATATTAGATGCAACTTTCAGTAATACCCATCAACGGGGTGAGGCCTTACGCCTGGCTATGGACACGGATGTAAACATTATCTTTGTGGAATGTTTATCAGCGGTAAATTTATCCAAAGCACGTCTCATAAAGCGCCGGACCGGACCTTCCATTTCCGATGCCCGTATTCGGCACTTTGAACAGTTTAAAAAACGTTTTGAGCCGCTGAATGAGATTCCTGATGAGATACACATCCCTGTAGATACCCAAAGACCTTTGAAAGAGAACATACAGAAGATACTGTCGCAGGATAATATGATATTAGATAGAGAGAATATTTGGCCAGGAAGCTCATTACGTATTCTGTAACACACCCCGTTTAGAGAAAAAATATCCGGCGCGTAACACCGGACGATTATAAAGGGGAGGGGGAAATGTTCACTAACGTGTTGGCAGCAATTGACCGGGTAACCGTTTGTGATGCACTGGTTATGGCGGCGGCTCGCATTGCTGAACAAAACCGAGCAAAATTGCATATTATTCATGTGATGGAATCTGCTTCCAGGGATAATCGCCATTTAATAAAACATTTTAAGACCGGAGAGGAGAGGGTAACCGATTCTGCGTATGAGAAATCAGTAACCGAAGAAATAAATAAAGTCTATGCTGAAGTTTTGAAATCTTGTGGAAGTTATGAGATCAGGGTAACCCCCGGATTTCCCTGGGAGGAGATTTTGAGATGGGCACGGCAAATTAGCACAGATCTGATTGTATTAGGCCCCCATTCCACCAGGGCTGAGGAGAAAAGAGTGGTCAGAGTGGTCGGAAAGATTGGGAGTACTGTAGAAGGCGTTATCATGCGTGAAAATTGTCCGGTAATGATTGTTAATCCGTCCATTCAAAAGGGGAGACCGGCGTTTAAAAGAATTCTGGTGGGTATCGACTTTTCAAGATCCTGTGAATGTGCATTATGTTTTGCAGTAAAATTAGGTCAAGAGTACGGCTCAAAGCTGTTCCCATTTCACATGATACCTGTTCCTCCGCTTCCCAAATACTCCAAAGCTGATTATGAGGCAGATACGCACACCGGGAAGATAAGACTCCAAGAGTTTTGCCATGGGTTCCTCCAAGGGACAGATCACGAATATAGTGTTCGAGGAGGTGCTTTGCCCCATCTGGAAATATTAAAATATGCAGATAAAAAGGATGTGGATCTGATAGCCATGGGATCCCATACCAAAGAAAAGGCTGGAAAATGGTATGCCGGGAGTGTGGTAGAACGCGTCAGCTATCGGTCCAAATGTCCAGTGGTCGTGGTAACCGATCCTGAAGTTTTATTAACATGGGAAGACAGCTTAACCGCAAAAATACACACAGAGAAGGATACGGATAGGACAATTCGCGTTTTTAGCAAAAAGAAAAATATGTGTTAAATTTTAGGTTTTAGCAAGCGGAGGGATAAGGCTTATGAAAATATCCATTCCAAGAGACGCTATAACAAAAATAATGACGAATTATAATTGCTCTGAAGAAGAGGCCGCCAAAGCATATCTTGATGCACAAGACAGTGCCGACGATGCCTTTAAATCCTTCCTGGAGCAACGATTTGATTCACAAAAACAGACAGTTGGCCATCTTGACCCCAAGATCTATACCCCTAAAGAAATCAAAAGGCATTTAGACAAATATGTCATAGGTCAGGAAGAATATAAAAAGAGGCTGGCCATTGCCGCCGCCTCTCAAATCCAGGAGGTCATAGACCGGCAGAGAGGAGAAAAAACCAACAAACAAGACAGCATGATCAGTACGGGAAACATACTTTTTATATTGGGAGGCTCTTTTGAAAGAACGGGTGACAACCTGGAATCTATTGTAAAAAAACGATTGCAGCACAAGGGCAGGGTCCATGAAGACGGAAGTATTGAGATAATAGGATTTGCCGTGGATGAAAAAAAGAACGAAAAAGGCAAGCTGCAAAATTTTTATAAGGAAGCGGAAGCTGATGATTTTATTAATTTCGGACTGCTTCCGGAGTTGATCGGCCGGTCCCCGATAAGAACGTTTGTCAATTTGTTGTCCAAAAACGATTTGATTCGCATCATGCAGGAAACCGAAGACTCAATCCTCAATCAATATAAAATGGAATTTAAGTTGTTCAATATAAATTTGGATTTTACATCTGACGCCGTGGAGTATGTCGCGGAAATAGCAGAAAACAGAAAGACGGGTGCCCGTGCCCTTGTCAGTGTATGGGAAAACATATTAACAGATTTTCAATTTGAACTTCCGGGATTAAATTTTTCAAAGTTAGAAGTAACTCGGGAACTGTGCGAACGATCTAAAGATTATCTTTTGAAAATGCTGGAGAGATCTCCATTTGCAGATTTTGTTGAAAATTTTAAAAAGGAATATGGGATTGAACTTATTTTGGACGAAGATGTTCAAAATTATTTTGGACAATATGCTCAACAGAACAATATTCAGATATCGGAAACGCTGAAAAAATTTCTCTCCGGCGCTTCAGCATTAAATTATATGGGTGTTAAAGGACCATACAAAATTACTAAAGAAATAGTTCAAGACGAGAAATATTTTGATAGGCTGTTTGCTTGCTGGTATGAAGAGCAGAAGAAAAAAACAAGTTAGCTGGTTTCGCGGTCAAGCAAGGCAGCATGCGCAGCGGCCAGGCGAGCAACGGGCACACGAAAAGGCGAACATGATACGTATGTCAGACCAAGCTGATGACAAATTCGGATGGACTCGGGATCGCCGCCGTGTTCTCCGCAGATCCCGCATTCCAGATCCGGTCTCACTGCACG
>JAFDHQ010000244.1 GCA_019308685.1 Deltaproteobacteria bacterium | reverse complement strand
CGCTATCATTGATCGTATCCTTGCAGGATTATAGGAAATAAAGTGAATATAATAATAAAATAAACAAGATTGATGTCGTCTAAAAATCGTTTGAAAAAAATGACGTCCTTCAAAAACGAACAGAAATGTAAGATAAATACATATTAATATCAATATGATGTGGGCTGTCCTTCTAATGAAATGGTAAAAAATAGGCACGAAAAAACGGTCTTTTCTCGCACCTAACATAACGAATAAAGAATTGATGTTTTGCGGAGCCAAAACATAATTCCGGTTGAACTAAGCCCTGCGTTTCATTTGGATTTTAAATTGAGTATCCCCAGAGTGGAAATTTACAGTTTGATAGAGTCAATATTACGGTAATGAGGTGTACGTGTAAAGATTTTATTTGAAAGATGCTCTTTGACATATTAGACGACGTCCTATTTGCATATTGATTATTGCTACATGCGATTTCAGCCCACAAAGAGCACAGCATACCTGTGGCAGCCCTGAGTGAACAAGTGCCTGATCGAATAACTGAATAATTTGGCAATAATTAGCAGTGTTCATGGTGGATCTCTTGTTGATCTTGGTAGCGATTTGACCCAGAGTAGTTTTGCACCGCAATGTGGGCAGATATACCGTTTGTCTACCGTTGGGATGACTTCTGAGACCTCGATGTTGCCCAACAGGTATTTGACAACCGCCAGCAGGTTTCTTTTATTTGGGGATAGAAGACCGTAATAGCGGA
The DNA here is from genome assembly GCA_019308685.1 of Deltaproteobacteria bacterium. GTDB lineage: Bacteria > Desulfobacterota > Desulfobacteria > Desulfobacterales > UBA11574 > S5133MH16. The sequence continues at coordinate 2,168 of JAFDHQ010000244.1, read as the reverse complement.
TTTTGACGAAATTTTTCGGCAACACATGTTGCAGGAAGCGGTGAATAAATTCAAGTGACGGTACAGTGGCTGTTTTCCACTGATTGGTGTTGCTATTTTTAAATCGAAAGCTAACCTGATCGTTTTCGAGCTTTTCGATGCGGTTGTTGGTGATGGCAACTCTGTAGACATAAGGCGCCAGGTATTTTAACGCACTGTTGCCGTTGCCGACCGGTTTGCAATGAACCACCCAGTCCTTTTGCCAGACCTCGGCTGGAACGGAGTCGAAAAGATCCGTTTTTTTGAGCGCATCACGGAACTTGGCACGAAAGATAGGTGACAGCGCTTTTACGGGGACAAATAAATCAATGTTGGAAGGCAGCCATTTGCTGCGGTCCGGAGACAGTCCTCCCCCAGGCACGATAAAGTGGACATGGGGATGGTAGCGCATATCACGCTTCCATGTGTGCAGTCCACCCATCATGCCGATGTCACCGCCGACGAACCTGGGATCTTTAGCCAGTTTTTGCAATGCCGCCGCCGAGGATTTGAACAATAAATCATAGACCACTTTCTGGTTTGATCGTGCAATGGGCCGCAACTCACAGGGGAGCGTGAAAGTCACCAGAAAATAGTGTGTCGGTAGCAGCAGATTGTGTTGTTTTTCAATCCAGCGTTGGGTTTTGTCCTGGCCGCATTTTGGACAGCTTCGGTTTCCACATGAGTGGTATGCATAGACAAGCTGTTTGCAGTCCGGGTTTTCACAGCAATACAGATGCCCGCCCATCTTCTCGGTGCGGCAGTTGATAATATCGTTCATTGCCCGGTGGTGGCTGGGCAATATCTTTGAACCGAAGCGATCTATGTAATCGGGTCCGTAGCGGCGGAATATATCCGCCAGCTCGACCATGACGTATCAAAGATCGTTCATCAACTCATTGATGGATTTAACAGCCATGGTCTTTGCTTTTTCAGTCAGATGTGTATAAACACTGGTAGTGGCAGGACTGCTATGGCCCAACCAGACTTGGATTAGCCGCAGGTTAACACCGGCTTCCAGAAGATGGGTTGCCCATGAATGTCGTAGCGTATGCACCGTCGCTTTTTTGTTAATACCAGTGGTTTTCAATGCGCTACGCAAAGCGGCCTGAACGCTGCTCTTGCTTACCGGTTTTGTGGCGTAGGGCATGCTTGTTCCGCCATGGCCGGCAGATGGGAACAACCAGACTTCGTTTCTGTGGCTTTTCCATTGTTCACGTAATAGTTCCAAGGTCTTTTGTGGCAGGGGCACGTTACGGTCTTTCTTGCCCATATGGCCCTTGGAGTGTCGGACATTGATGAATCCACGATCGCCATCGATATCTTCGACTTTTAATTGAGTACCTTCGGATAAACGCAATCCGCAGGAATAGATCGTGGTCAGACAGACCCGATAGCGTAGTAGCTGAATGTTTCTCAAAAGCTTATGAATTTCATCACGACTGAGGACGACCGGAAGCTTCTTTTCACGTCCGGGGCGAATAAACAGCAGCGTTGGCCAAGGGCGCTTGATGGTATTTTCATAGAAAAATTTGATACCACACAGGGCAACAGTGCTGGTGCTGCGGCTCCATTTTTTTACGTTTTTACCGTACAGAAAGTAATCTCGCAGATTCTCTTCGGTAATCTTTCCAGGGGATTTGTCGAAATGTTCGCACAGTTGGCGAACTGCAGTGACATAAAGGGTCTGAGTGCTATCGCTGTAGCCTCTGAGTTGTAAGTCTTCGATCATCCGATGTCTCAAGGGTGTCATGGTGTACCTCCTTTTTGAATGGTTAATGTAAATGGGTAAAGGAGGTATACCACACCCTTTTCAGAATTATCAAAAATTTGAATTGAATCGAAATCTTGAAGTGTTTGGAGATTAACTGCGCGAAGCGCTTAGTTCAATATATATTATATATGAAGGACACCATCTAGAAAATCCCTCCTGTTTTCATTTACCAGGCTTCCTAATACTACTTCCTAGATTGAGCGATTGTCTCGGTTGCCGCAGATACAAGGAAGATGTCGTTCCGCTATAGTGAACTATGCGGGAGGTCATTTGACGGAGTAGATGCGGTAAGATCGGCAATCCCGGAGGGTTTCAAATTTTAAAAATATAAATCCATACAGTTCCCTAAAAATAAAAGAAATTTGATCCCTATTTA
>JAFDHQ010000049.1 GCA_019308685.1 Deltaproteobacteria bacterium | reverse complement strand
TGAATTCCGGTTGATTTCAAAAGGCCGTCGAGGCTAAGATAGTGCAGCGAGTCCAGATCGAGAAAATCTTTAAGGTTTTCAACCGACATATTTGCTGCAATCAGCTCACCCCGGGTGGAAAAATCGATACCATAATGACACGGATATCGGTGGGGAGGTCCGCTCACGCGCATATGTATTCGGTTCACACCCAGTTCACGAAGCGCTTTGACTCTGGTTTTAACCGTGGTTCCTCTGATTATCGAATCCTCGATGATAATGATATCTTTTCCTTCGAGAAGTTTTTTTACGGGATTCAGCTTTATTCTGACTCCAAAATCGCGCATACTCTGGGTGGGCTGGATGAATGTTCTGCCCACATAATGATTGCGAATCATGGCCATTTCAAAAGGAATTCCTGACGCTTCCGAATATCCCAACGCTGCATAGGTCCCCGAGTCGGGAAAGGGCATTACCAGGTCTGCATCCACGGGCGCTTCTTGGGCAAGGCGCCGACCATGGGCCTTTCGGGTTAAATAAACATTCTGACCATAGATGGTGCTGTCCGGTCTTGCAAAGTAGATAAATTCAAAGATGCAAAACGCTCGGGTTCCGGGTGCCGGTATTTTGATGCTCCGGATTCCGTGTTCACCGATGATAACGATTTCTCCCGGGTCCAGCTCGCGGATGAGTTCAGCATTGACAAGATCCAGTGCACAGGTTTCCGAGGCCAGAATATAATGACCATTAAGCTTCCCAAGACATAACGGACGGAAACCGTATGGGTCTTTTATCCCGATGACTTCTCCTTTGCTGGTCAGCATAATAAAAGAAAATGCGCCTTTAAGCCGTGATACGGTCTCAATCAAAGCACCTCGAAAGCCTAATTTTAAACTTTTGACAAAATAATGGAGAAAAATTTCGCTGTCCATGGTAGTCTGAAAAATTGATCCTGTTTCTTCGAGTTCTTTTTTCAGATGGTGCGCATTGACAAGGTTCCCGTTATGGGCCAGTGCATATGCTTTTTGACGATGATGGATAACAACGGGCTGGGCATTGGAAAGTATCGAGCTTCCCGTAGTGGAATAGCGCACATGTCCGATGGCGCTTTCTCCTTCCAAATGTTCCAGATGGGTTATGTCAAAAACATCCGGCACAAGCCCCATACCGTTATGACCCACAATGTTACCGCCCCGGACCACAACAGCAATTCCGCAACTTTCCTGTCCCCGGTGTTGAAGCGCATATAGGCCGAAATAGGTCAGTTTTGCGGCCTCGGGATGCCCATAAATGCCGAAGATCCCGCAGGACTCACGAGGCTTTTCAAAATTATCCATTTAAATATTATACTCCTGAATAGTTTTAACCGAAAGTATTTTCTTCTTTAGAGCAGCGATACCGTTGCACATGGCCATGGCGCCTGCGATGGTTGTGGCATAGGGGATATTGAATTTTATGGCCGCGCGTCTTATTTTATATCCGTCCCGCCGGGTTTCGCCTCCTGAGCCGGTATTAATAACCATCTGAATTTCTTTATTTTTAATGGCATCAACCACATGGGGGCGGCCCATAGAAACTTTATTGATCATTGTATTGGATATGCCATGGCTTTTTAAAAACGAGGAGGTGCCCCGGGTTGCCAGGATCATAAAACCCATTTTGTGAAATTGAGATGCAAACTTAAGTGCCGCTTTCTTGTCACGGTCTTTTACACTGATAAAAACCGTTCCTTTATCCGGAAGATGCTGTCCGGCCCCGAATTGCGCTTTGGCATACGCGGATCCGAAATCCGAATCGATTCCCATGACTTCTCCGGTCGATTTCATCTCCGGTCCCAGAAGGACGTCCACATCGGGAAAACGGTCGAAAGGCAAAACCGCCTCTTTAACGGAAACATGGGAGGGAATTATTTCACTGCCGAGGCCAAGGTTTTGCAAGGTATGGCCGAGCATCACCTTTGTGGCGAGTTTGGCTAGGGGGACGCCAGTCGCCTTACTGACAAACGGGATGGTTCTGGAGGCTCTGGGATTTACTTCCAGAACAAAAAGCCGGTCATTTTTGATGGCATACTGTACATTCATCAAACCCACAACACGAAGTTCCAAAGCCATGGCTTGTGTCGCATCCACGATTTCATCAAGCATAGACCTGGCAATGCTGTGAGGCGGCAGGACGCAGGCCGAATCTCCGGAATGAATTCCTGCCTCTTCAATATGCTCCATGATTCCGCCGACCATGGTTCGCTTGCCGTCTGAAATGGCATCCACATCCACTTCAATCGCGTCCTCTAAAAATTTGTCTATCAGAACCGGATGGCCCAAAGATTCAGCGATTGCAATCCGGGTAAAGTTTTCCATAGCCTGAGGGTCGTAAACGATTTTCATGGCCCTGCCCCCCAGTACATATGACGGACGGACAATGACCGGATAACCGATTTTTTCGGCCACGGCCACGGCTTCTCCCACGGAGGAGGCGGTGCCGTTTGCGGGTTGAATCAGACCCAGCTTGTTCAGCATGGCCTGAAAAAGTTTTCGATCTTCAGCTCTGTCAATACTTGCCGGTTGGGTGCCGAGAATAGGAACCCCGGCCTTATGAAGCGGAACCGAAAGATTCAAAGGAGTCTGGCCGCCAAATTGAACAATGACGCCCATGGGTTTCTCCGTTTCTACAATATGGAGTACATCTTCTTTGGTCAGCGGTTCGAAGTAGAGTTTGTCTGAGGTATCGTAATCCGTGCTTACGGTTTCGGGATTGCTGTTGACCATGATGCTCTCAACGCCTTCTTCGCGAAGGGCAAATGAGGCATGGACACAGCAGTAATCGAACTCGATTCCCTGGCCGATCCGGTTGGGGCCGCCCCCTAAAATCATCACCTTTTTTTTATCGGAAACCCTGGCTTCATTTTCCGTCTCGTAGGTGGAATAGTAATAGGGTGTGGCCGCTTTGAACTCGGCCGCGCACGTATCCACAAGTTTGTAAACCGGCCGGATGCCAAGGGTCCTGCGTGTCCGGCTGATCTTGTCTTCCGTGGAATCTGTTAAATATGCGATTTGTGCATCTGAAAACCCCCAGGATTTCGCTCTTTTTATAAGCGATTCCGGTAAATGTGTTTCCAATGATTTGATGCGTTGCTCGAGATCCACGATCTGTTGTATTTGATACAAAAACCAGGGATCAATACCGGTTAATTCATAAATGGATTGAATGGGCATTCCGTTTAATAGAGCATAGCGAAGGTAAAAGATGCGCTGAGAATTTGGGGTCGCCAGCTTCTGTTCGATTTGAGACGATGACAGTTTTTTGCCTTTATCATCCATTTGATCCGGGATGTCCTTTCCATCGGCGCCCAGCCCGGAGCGACCGATCTCAAGGGACCTTAACCCCTTTTGTAGCGCCTCTTTAAATGTTCTGCCGATGGCCATGGTCTCCCCAACGGATTTCATAGCTGTCGTGAGATAGTCCGGTGTTTCGGGAAATTTTTCAAAGGTCCAGCGCGGTATCTTTACGACACAGTAATCCAGGGTCGGCTCGAAAGATGCGAGGGTTTCTCCGGTAATGTCGTTGGGGATTTCATCCAGTGTATATCCGACGGCCAGCTTGGCTGCGATCTTGGCAATAGGGAAGCCGGTGGCTTTGGAGGCCAGCGCCGAGCTGCGGGATACCCTGGGATTCATCTCAATGACGATCAATTCTCCGTTTTCGGGGTTCACGGCGAACTGAACGTTTGAACCGCCGGTATCAACGCCGATCTCACGCATGATCGCGATTGATGCATCCCGCATGGCCTGGTATTCCTTATCCGAAAGGGTCTGAGCCGGCGCCACCGTAATGCTGTCACCGGTGTGTATGCCCATGGGATCCATGTTTTCGATGGAACATATAATCACGACATTGTCATTTTTGTCCCGCATGACCTCCAATTCATATTCCTTCCAGCCCAGAACCGATTCTTCAAGCATTACCTGGCCGATAAGGCTTGCATCGAGTCCCGCTTTTGCCACTTTTTCCAGGTCTTCGGGATTAAAGGCTGCCCCGCCGCCGGTACCGCCCAGAGTAAAGCTGGGACGGACAATGAGCGGAAATCCGATCCGGTCGGCAACGGCCCTGACCGCTTCCAAGTTGCTTGCAAAACCGCTTTTGGGCAAGCGAAGTCCTATATTCTCCATGGCATTACGGAACAGTTCTCTGCTTTCAGCCTTTTGGATCGATTGGATTGACGCCCCGATCATTTCTACGCCGAATTTTTCGAGCACGCCCATTTCTGCAACTCCTATGGCGGTATTGAGGCCTGTCTGACCCCCTAAAGTGGGAAGGAGCGCACAGGGACGTTCTTTTTCGATGATTTTTGCAACCGCCCGGGGTACCACGGGTTCGATATAGGTTTGATCGGCCATTTCCGGGTCGGTCATGATCGTCGCGGGATTACTATTGACCAGGACGACTTCGTAACCCTCTTCTTTTAACGCTTTACAGGCCTGAGTCCCTGAGTAGTCAAACTCGCATGCCTGGCTGATGATGATCGGACCGGCGCCGATGATGAGAATTTTGTATATGTCGGTGCGTTTAGGCATTGTTTTTTTGCATCATATGCTTAAATTCGTCAAAGAGATATTCTGCATCATGAGGGCCGGGTGATGCCTCGGGATGATACTGGGCGGTAAAGATCGGTAATTTTTTGTGTCTGAACCCTTCCAGTGTATTGTCATTCAAGTTAATGTGAGTGATCTCAATATTTTTTCCCTCAAGGCTATGGGTGTCCACCGCAAATCCGTGATTTTGAGAGGTGATTTCGATTTTCCCGGTTATCAGATTTTTTACCGGCTGATTGGTGCCCCGGTGGCCGAATTTCAATTTAAAGGTTTTTCCGCCAAGGGCAAGTCCTAACAGTTGATGACCCAGGCAGATGCCGAACATGGGAACAACCCCCAGCAGTGACCGAATGGTTTCTATGGCGTAGGTTACCGGCTCCGGATCACCGGGTCCATTTGAAAGAAGAATTCCGTCAGGTTCCATGGCTTTGACCGTATGGGCTTGTGTCCAAGCCGGGACCACCACCACTTCAAGTCCCCGGGATTCCAGACATCTCAACATATTATATTTGATGCCGAAATCAAAGGCCACCACGGAAAATTTTTCACCTTTGCGTTTCCAAATCTTTTTATTTAAACCGGTTGTTCCCGGTTCGTAAAGGATGGGCTTTCCGTTCGTCCAATAATAAGGCCTAGGGGTTGTCACTGTTTTTGTAAGATCCTGCCCCTTCATGCTGGGGATCTTCCGCGCACGTTTTACACAAGATGACGGGTTAAGATCCTCTGTGGAAATGAATGCCCGCATGGCTCCTGCCTTGCGAATATGTCTTGTCAGAGCGCGGGTATCGAACTGTTCTATACCGAGCACTCTTTGGGATTTGAGATAATTGGCCAGGGAGGAAGTCGATCTATAATTGCTGGGAAAATTTTGGTATTCCTTTACCAGAAAGGCTGCCACCTGAATTCGGTCGGACTCCACATCTTCGGGATTGACACCATAGTTGCCTATCAAAGGATAGGTCATAGTCACCATCTGGCCGCTGTAAGACGGATCGGTAAGAACTTCCTGGTATCCGGTCATGCTGGTATTGAACACCACTTCACCCCCGATTTCACCGGGGCCGGTAAAACTTTTACAGGTAAAGGTTCGTCCGTCTTCCAGAGCTAAAAGTGCTTTCATGCGAATATGTTAAGGCAGATATGTCGAACATGCAACCGTTCAGCAAACCAAATTACAAATAAATCACAAATTCCAATATTCAATGACCGAAACCTTCCATGACAAGACATTGTTTGGATTTTTGAATTTCGGTCATTGTGATTTGTTTGTTTTTTGGGATTTGTGATTTGGAATTTCAATAAGTCAATGAATTTCCAACAAAGCAAATCCGCTCTATCCCATGTTTTTTCTTCACAATAAAGTTCTTAAGCCTCCTGCCAGTCTTCCCCCCATTCTTCGAGGCCAACAGATTCTTTGGCCAGAACATCCAGGGTAACGGCCTGCACCTTGCGAAACACTTTTGTATAATTCTTTTTTTCGCCGTTGACCGTCAAGAGGTCGTCTTCTATGGAGATGCCGAAAAGCTTTTGGTTTTCCTCTAAATAAGGGAGGATCAACTCCCAGTCTGCGGGACTTAAGTCGACAAATTCACCGCCGTTCAACTGGTCCGCAACAACCTTGTGATGGGGGTCCCTTAAATAGATGGCGCCGCCGGAAGCCAGAGAGAAGAGATTGGAGCCCGGATAAGGTGTGGCCTGATCGACAATGTTGGCCTCGTCATCGAACTCGATGCCGTTAAGAACAACAAACCCGCCGCCGTTGAGGGGGTCGCCGGCCATAAACGATTCCGCCAGATAATCGAGACAGGTGCCGTTGATCACCACCCTGGGATGTCCCACCGCATTAATCAAAGGACGGCCAGCGGCATTGCCCTGCACAAATACGGTTCCGCCTTTGGCGCCGTACATAAATGTCTGGCCCACATCGCCGTATATCACCAGTTTGCCGCGTTTCATAATCTGGCCCAGTTGATCCTGAGCATTTCCGTGTACATATATTTCCAGTCCGTCGATGCCGGACGCAAGGTAGTCACCGGAACTGTCGTACACATCTATCCGAACGTCATCGGAGTCGGTTGTCAGTCCGCAGCCACAGAATCGCTGCCCCCTGTATCCATAGCAGATGAACGTCTTCCATCCTAGTCTATAGGCGGCACAGATCAGACGCGCGTCACAGTCATCCCCTTCAGGCGGGAATTCCCGAGCGTTAATCACCAGAACTTTTTCATTGTCTTCCGGAGAACGCAGGCTATCTTTTATCTCCCAGTCAATGTAACGATACCTACCGGTCGTGTTTTCATTCAGATTGGGCGAAGCCTGAAAAATTAACGTCAGGCTTTGTCTAATCATCTGTAGTATTGAACTCCGTTTCTTATCTCCGGTTGGAAAACGACGGTCCATAAGGTGCGTCAGAATCTCGATGGCTTTTGATTTGACGGTGTCATTACCGGTTGCCTGTTTTTTAATCTCTTCGCAAAAGTGTCTGATCGAGGGATAATCCCAGGCGGCCATCTGCCGGCAACAATAGTCCTTAAAATCAGAGATATCGTCGAGGGACAAACCTTGTGTTACTACGCGATCGATTTCAGCGGCATTTGCCGGTGTTGAGAGTTCGGGAGTTGTTTGATACGGTTTTTGATGTTGGGATGTGCGAACAACGTCTCCGAATTTATTGGTACACACGAGTTCTTTGGTGCCGTCTCCCTTGCCGGCGTCTTTGACCGTGAAAATGAAAGCGCCGCCGTCGGTGGCACTGCCTCCGCGGGCATTCCAGTATTTGTCCGCTATGGGGCAAAAACGGTTGTCCTCTGATGCAAGATTCTCCAGCGTGGCATCAATGGCCTGCTTTTCCGAGCATACCAGGCCGATTTGAACTTCTCCTTCCTGCAATGCAAATACCTGCGGGCGCAACATGGAGGTATCGGTAATACCGAGAAGCTGAAAATAATGTTCATAAGGGTTGTTGCGTGCGATGATAAAAAACCAGGGACCGTCCGGCGAAGAATGAATATGGGCCGCTTGTAAATACCGATAGATATGCTGTTTTTCCGGTGGCAACAAATCGAAATCATATTCTGAGGTGGGCGCCATGGCCTCGATGATATATTCTAATGGATATTCGAAGGTTCGGTTGAGCAGGTCGAGCAGCAGAACCGAAACCTCGGTATCTGTTAAAAATTGCGGAAAGATGTTATTCTGCTTCAAATATTCACTGACCGCATGATAGTTGGCGAAATCACCATTGTGAACCAGGGCTTCATCCAATCCGATAAAGGGATGTGCGCCGCCGGGATGCCAGACCCTTCCTTTTGTGGGATAGCGCTGGTGTGCAATCCATCCGTGGGCTTTGAAATTCTCCATACAGTAATACTGGGTGGCCTGTTCGGCATAACCCACGATTTTCAGGATCATGATATTACGGCCGTGGGAAAGAACAAAGGCCTGTTTTTCTCCCAGGGAAGCGTAAAACTTCTGGTTTAAACGGAAAGAGTTTTGATAGATAAATTCATCTTCAGCCTTGCCGGGTTTCAAATCCTGAAACTTATTCTCCTCGATAAAACGATCCAGCACATGTTTTTTGACCCGGACAAAATAACGCCACACATCCGGAGGCTTGACGTCTAATCCTTCTATGTCTCGGTAATCGTCAAGAGTGGGAATACGTTCGGCTTTATGAACTTCCAGAAATGGAGCAATAGACGATTCTTCAACGTCCGGTCGGGATGTTGGATCCAGCAGGGCCACCTGAAGCAGATAATGGGTGTCTAAAACTTCCTGGGTGACTCCCAGGTCTTGAGCGGACAGGCCCACCGCGGCGATACCGCCGCCCTTACCGTTGCCACGATTATGCATCTGAACCGAAGGCTCATAGATATGGCGGCCGCGCACCGGAACCGATGAAATAAAACCGGTGACACCGCATCCGCCTTCTTCAGCGGACTTTTTAAGGGGAGTATTTCCATGGGGCAGGCGGCCCCGAGATTTTAGTATATTTTTAATTGTTGAGTCAAAACCGTAAAACATTATTTATCCTTTTATCAGACAATATCCTGCGTCCAATTTTCAATATTCGGTTATCGTATCGTTTTCACTTGGGCTTTGAAAATTAGAAGCTATCTCAAAAAAGTCTTTTTTCCCAATCTCTGTGTTAGGCCCTCGTTTCAAGTCCTCGACATCCTTGAGTCTGACGCAGATATTGACGGAAAAGACAGTTTTCGTTCAGGCACTAAATGATAAGTTCCGCCTCAGGCGCCGGTTGATATGTTGATCTTTCTTCTTCATCCAAATAATCGAGGTGTATCAGCAGATCGGATCTGCCCACCAGTTCTTTGATGCTCTTTAAACCATATTGTCTCAAAATTTCACACCATTGCTTACACCAGGCTATATACATATTGACGATTCGTTGAGTGGCCCAATCCTCGGTGATCATAACCCCCAGTTCGGGGTCGGTAGATGCAATGCCGCGGGCACACCCTCGACCGCTTTCGCAGTGCCCGCAACGAACGCACTCCAAGGCAACCAGTTCCGCGGTCCCGATGACTGCGCCGTCGGCTCCCAATGCAATGGCCTTGGCCACATCCATTGCATTGCGAATGCCGCCGCTGGCAATTAAACAAACTTTTTCTCTGACGCCTTCATCCTTCAGAAATTTGTGGACCTTGGGAATGGCATACTCGATGGGCATGGCAATATTTTTTTTGGCAATATCCGGAGCGGCGCCGGTTCCCCCGTAACTGCCGTCCAAATGGACAACATGTGCTCCGGCATAATAACTGCCGACGGCCACCATGTCCACATCCGTGGGCGTGGAGACTTTAACGGAAACCAGTACGTTTGGATTAATTTCTTTGACCCAGTCCACATGTTTTTTATGATCTTCCACCGAGTAAACGCTATGGAACGGAAACGGTGAAAACAGGGCATTCCCGGCTACGGTTTCCCTCATGGCTGCAACCTCCGGAGTTACCTTATCTCCCAGAAGATGACCTCCCAGGCCGGGCTTTGCCCCCTGAGCGTACTTGAACTCCACCATGGGTGAATACAAGATGGTTTCTTCTCTGACGCCAAATAGACCGGTTGCGATCTGGGTGATGACATGTTCGGAATAGGGGAGCAGTTCTTGAGGATAACCCCCTTCTCCGGTGCATGTCAGCGTGTTGAGCCGGGTTGCGGCATGCGCCCTCGCGACCATGACGGACAGCGCTGTGGATCCGTATGACATGCCGCCGCCATAACACGGGATGGAGATTGTCTTTTCGGGTCGGCCGTCACACCGTTTGTTCAGATGAATAGAGGTGTCCATATCCTCATCGTTTACGTTCAGGTAATCGCCGGGCTCGGGTGTTTTGAAGCGGATTTTATCAAAGCCGCCGCCGGAGTTGCCGAGGCTGTACTCCACGTCAACCACAGGCAAATTTCCGGTTTCCGCCATTTCCCAGTGGCCGATGAGCATTTCCGCGGTCCAGCGGTAATCGCCCAGCGTATCCAGAATGGGATTGCGCCGAAGTGTCAGGGCCTGTTCCGGGCAACGATCAATGCAGAAAAAATCATTTTCTTTGCATTTAAAGCCGATGCATCTATAATCCAGAGGGCGTAATGGTTTAGAATAGTCATCATATCGAGGATGTACGCCGTAAGGACAAAGCTCTGCACACAACCCGCATGAGACACATCGGGCATTTCGCCGGATGGTGTACTTGCCGATGGGATTGCGAAACCGATCCGGAGTTTGGACAATTTTTGGGAATTGAAAATCATTTTTTTTATGATTCATAGGTTATTTGATTCCTGCTATTTTTCTTTTACCGAAGACGGGGCCGAAACTTTCCATTTCCAGATCCTCAAACCACATGGAGCGTCCGACTTCACCCCTGAGTCTTCTAACTTCCCGGATTCCCATGGCGCCCATCACCTCGATCAACTGGTTGTGCCAGGCGCCGATGAGATTAATGATTCTCTGGCTGCCCCATTCCGGATTGATGGGGTGGTCTATTTTTGCCGGACAGGGCAGACCGTTTCGACAGTTGTAGCAAAGCCGGCACTCCAGGGCGATTAACAGGGGCATATCAACGATAACACCGTCGGCGCCGCAAATAATCGATTTCGCCATATGCTCGGCCATGGCGATCCCTCCGGAAAATACCAGATTGATTTTTTGCCTGACGAAATGATCCACCAGCTTTAGATGAATCTCCCGAATCATTTCCTTTAAAAATGCCGGATGTTCGGTATTCAGTTCTTTGCCGTGTTCATCCGCATAAAAATGAAGGGTGTCTACATCGAAGTAAGAAAGATCCAGAGCCCGGGAAGCCGCCGTTGCATCCAGCGGAATGCCGACAATAATAAAAATATCCGGTTTTATTTCACGAATTTCAGTAATCGTTTTTTCTATATTAGGGTCGTCCTCCAGTTCCACGGCAGGACTTTTAAGGATAATCCTTTTATAATCCTTATAACTCTTTGAGGTGAAACACGGAATAAGGCTGTTCGCATACGGATGCAGCGATTCTGTATAATCCTGGGGCAGGATCAGCATTAAGGTTCCCAGAATCTGTGCCGCTCTGGCCGCTGACAAAAGAATTTGTTCATTTAAAATAAGCGTTTCCGGTAACTGAAACAGTAACGGGATCGGAAGCTCCAAAATGGGAGGCACATCCGAGGCCAAAGACAAATCGGCATTAAACTTCAAAGGCGTGACTCTGCGGGAGATTTCAAAACAGGTACTGATATACTCGCGGCCGTGGATACCGTCTCTGGTGGGACGAACAATTTCAGACATATCGGTCCACATGGAATCAAAACCCGCGGCAACAAAAGGACCGCGATAGCCGGCTCCGGAAACCGGAATTTTACCGGTGTGGGCTTGAAACCAGAGCCTGTGGATAATATCCGATTTCCAGTATTCATCTCCCAGTGTACGGTATTCCGGATTGATCACCCGGGAGAAAATGCCTTTTGTACATTCTTGAACACAACGAAAACAGCTCTGACACGTATACAGATATTCCGGTTCGCTCATGGTGCTGGCATGCTTATAATTGTCCCCGAAAATTCCATAGATACATTTTTTTTTGACACACTCTTTGCAACTGCCGGCACAGTCTTCCCGGAACTCAACCGTGGCGTATTTGCCGATGGGGTGGTACCTTGGCTCTGCAGTTTTTATGGGAATATGATACTTCTTGGGCATAAACTCTCCGTTTTCAATTGTCGACTGTCGATTAAATATTGAATATTAAAAAACTTAAAGTTCTCAATTATCAATATTCAATCGTAAATCTTCAATGGTTAGGGTCTTGGTGTAAGACCGGCGGATTCAACGATTTGACCGACGATTTCCTCCCATTCAATGGCCATAATATGAACACCGTGAACCCCTTCAATGTTATGCAATTCGGCAATGGTTTCCAGGCATATGTTGATCCCTTCTTCAACAGCCCTTTCCTTGGGAACCCCCGCCATTCGTTTGATCAGAGGCTCGGGCACATCCATGCCGGCCACCTTGTTATTCATAAATTTTGCCATTCCCGCAGATTTCAGGGGGGTCACTCCGCCGAGAATGTGAACCTTTTCGGTGAGCCCCTCTTCTCGGGCCATTTTCATCCATTCCTTGAATCGATCCATGTTATAGATGCACTGGGTCTGGATGAAATCCGCACCGGCATCAATTTTTTTTGCCAGACGGATGACTCGATATTCAAAAGGATCGGCAAACGGATTGGCGGCGGCTCCGATAAACATTCGGGGCGGGCCGTTCAGTTCGAATCCACTCATGTCTTTCCCTTGATCCCGCATGATCTGTACGGTCCGGATAAGATTCATGGAATCGATATCAAAAACGTTTAAGGCATCCGGCTGGCTGCCGAAGCTCTGATGATCTCCCGAAAGACAAAGAATATTTTTGATGCCCAAAGAGTAGGCACCCATGATATCCGATTGCAGGGCAATCCGATTCCGATCCCGGGTGACCATTTGCATGACAGGCTCCAGACCCATTTGTAACAGATGAGAGCACGCCGCGATACTCGACATTCTCACAATAGCGGTTTGATTGTCGGTGACGTTCACCGCATCCACGAACCCTTTTAATAATTCTCCTTTTTTACGGACAACCTCGGGAGTTGCCCCCCTGGGCGGACCGCATTCGGCGGTAACGGCAAACTCTCCTTTTGATAATATTTCCTGCAATCTGCTCTGTGCGTTCATACTCATATGATATGATCCTCTCTCACCAGTTTTCTGGGACCTCCGGAAAGGCTGGTGCACCAATTTTTCGGGGGAATATATTTCCGTAAGTTATCCATCTGTCCCAATGTCTTCAGCCGGTCAATAATGAGTTGCCAAGCGCAATCCGTTTCAGGATTGATTTCGCATTTGCCGTTTTGTGATCCGCCGCAGGGACCGTTCAAAAGCTTTTTGGCGCATCGGGTGACCGGGCAAATTCCCCCGAATATGTCCAGTCTGCAATTCCCGCAACCGGAACACTCTTCGGTAAAGACGCCCTGCGTTTCCAGGACGCCGATGAAGGTCGTATTCACGCCGGGCAGCACCGGGGTTTTGGCATACCGCCTGGCAAGTGCCTGAACGCCGGCGCCGCAGGCCAAAGATAACACCCCCTGGTTACGGGAGACCGCCGGTGCACTTTCCCGGATAAATTCGTCTTCACATTGGCGTTCTATGGTCAGTTCTTCGATTTCGATTTTCTTACCGTCTTTTTTACAGGCCAGTCTCAGAGCGGATGCAAGCACGGCAACTTCGTCCTCTCCTCCGGCAAAACAGGTTTTCACGCAGGTGCCACAGCCCAAAATAAGGATTTTCTTATAAGGCGCGATGATTTCCTTGATTTCCGATAAGGGTTTCTGCTCTGCAACGATCATAAAATATCTCCATTCGAATCTGTTGATTAATGAGGATTTTCGTTCAAGATCAAGGCATGCGAAAAAAATAACCACAGGCATATATTTGATATTCCGAGGATTATTTTTTGAGCATAACGCAGAGATTGAGCGAAAAGACCGTTAAGCAACTGACTCATTCATGCGGCCGGGTTATGACCTAACTCGGCCAGATTTTTCAGTGTATCCTCTATTATTTGAGTTGCTGCGGCGGTATCTCCGGCAGCGATATTGCTTAAAGACAACCGCCGGCCGTCTATGCCGATGTCATCCAGCAAATTTTTGACCCAGGCAACCCGTTTTTTTGCCCTTATGTTACCCTCAACATAACGGCACTGCCCTTCGGGACAGACCAGCGCGACTACCCCATCTGCTCCGGCTTCAAATGCCCGAAGCAAAAAAACATCCTTAACCATACTGGAACAGGGAAGTTTTATAAATTTTATCTCAACATCGTTCCCGCCGACAAACGGCAAAGGAGTGTTATCAGCAAAGGCATTAATGCAGTGAAACACGGTTATTTTAGGTATAAATTTTTTATCCATAGTCGGCGTCAACATTCTTAACTAGTGTCCATCCATAAACGGCATCTTTCGGCCCCCGGCGGCGTTCTTGCTCGTTTTCAATCCTCGACATAGCGCGCTATGCCTGCGGTTGAAAACTCGCTCGAGCCTTGTCGGAAACCAAAATCTACCGTTTATGAATGGACACTAACTAAGTTGATCCCAAAAAAAACGTCTGAATCTAGTTATACCAGATAAAGACGTCTTTGTCTTGTGATGGATTACTTTATACAACTTTGTATAAAGTTTTTACAAAAAAGTATATTCTATTAGTTATTTGTCAAGAGAAAATTAAACGGATTTTATTGCCGCACTGCCACTACTTTAGTGCAATATAAATGCCAAGAGTATCAATTATCATAACTATTTAAAATCTCATCACAATATGCCTATTTAAAGGGGCGTGTCCATATATCAAGTTACATTTTTGTCATAAATCAGTCGAAGAAATAACAAAAATGTTTTAAACGAAACTTGATGAACTCGTAAAAAGTCCGATTTAGACGGTTTCGAAAAAAGTTTAAATTCCCCCGAATAAATCTCTCGGGATAAAAAGGCGTGCAAATTTTGTAATCATGAGGCGTACTTATCGTACGTTGAATGATTGCGAAATGCAGCACAACGCAGAAG
>JAFDHQ010000048.1 GCA_019308685.1 Deltaproteobacteria bacterium | reverse complement strand
CAGGCTTCAATTCTGCGAAAACCGCACACAATTTTATACCCTGATTTTTTTTCTATTAACAACGGAGGGTTTAACACCCCCACATGATCAATAGAAGCCATCAGGTGATCAATGTTTCTTCGGGTTGTGATACGAAAGGAGTCGTCGTTGGAATCGATCAGAGAAAGCTTAACGATCTTTTGTTTAAAGCGCATAACTTGCGTCGGTAAGTTGATTTAAGGCTTCCAGGTATTTATTGCGTGTATTACGGATAACATTTTCGGGAAGTGAAGGCCCTGGCGGCTTTTTTCCCCAGTTTATGGAAATCAGGTAGTCTCTGAGATATTGCTTGTCAAAACTCTTTTGAGCACCATCCGGTTTATAGGACTTTCTGGGCCAGAACCTTGATGAATCCGGAGTCAGCACTTCATCGATAAGAATTAGGTTGTTTTCGAAAAGGCCGAATTCAAATTTTGTATCCGCAATGATTATGTCCTTTTCATACGCCAAATCAGCGCCCTTTCTGTAAATTGCAAGACTGAGTTTTCTGACCTTGTCTGCAAGGGTTTCTCCAATTTTATTTACAACCGTACCGAAGTCAATGTTGACGTCATGAAGGCCTATCTCTTCCTTGGTTGAAGGTGTAAATAGCGGTTCAGGCAATTTATCGGATTCTTTCAGGCCTTGAGGCAGTTTTATTCCACAGATGCTTCCGTGGGTCTGGTATTCTTTCCAGCCAGACCCGGATATATACCCTCTAACAACACATTCTATGGGAAGCGGTTTTGCTTTTTTAACCAGCATGCTCCGGTCACGCAGGATTTCGGTATAAGGTTTACAAATCTCGGGGAATTCATCAACGTTGCCGGAAATCACATGATGGGGCAAAAGAGATCCCATTATTTCAAACCAGAAAAGGGAAATTTGAGTCAAAATTTTCCCCTTTCCCGGAACAGGATCAGGCATGATAACGTCAAACGCAGAAATTCGATCGGTAGCCACCATTAACAGTTGGTCACCAAGATCGTAAATATCCCTTACTTTGCCCCTTTTTACTAAATTTAAATTTTTAAAATCGGTTTTAATCACTGCCTGAACCATGGATCTTTGTCCTCTGACATTTATCATTTAGGAGTGATGAATTCGTAAATTGTCAACCTTCATGACTTCTCCCTGAACGCTTTAATATATTTTCTTAAAACCTCGAGTGTGGCTTCATCTCTTTCAATAAACTCAATACCGGCTTCAAATCTCTCATCTCCACCGCCTATAGAGTAAACAACCCTACCTTTGATATCGATCAAATCGTCTTCCAAGCCTATTGCCATGACTACAGTATGTTTCGGGTCAACTGAAACATGCGTTTCAAGAAGGATTCCGTCTTCACTTAAATTCAAAGTCCTGCCCATTCCCTGTGATAGAACCTGATCCGTTTCATCAATACAAGTATACGATATAAGATTAAGGGCTTTGATTCTTGAATGTTTTCTTCTCTCTTCTGTAGTCATGGTCTTCACCCGATATTAATGAATTCGGAAAAGGCAAATTCATCACATTTTAAGTTTTAAGTGTTTGATGATAAATATCTATCCCTTGAGCCTTTAAAAACTGAGTTGTCCGCATGCGATATTTTTTAAAGGGCCAAGCTGATAAAAAGATTAAGTTTTTCCTGGTCTTTTACGGACGGTGTTTTTCTGAAACTCACAAGCCACCATGGATGTTACCAATATGCAGTTTGCAATGTGTCTTATGAAATTTTTAAATGTAGGCGAAAGCTGATTATATTCTTTTCCCAAAATGTCAGGGTCCACCTCGGTTATCTTGAGATCTTTTGATCCGAAAACCGAAGCGGAATAGGGTTCTTGTCCAATATCAAGAAATGGAATATGGCCAAAGAAATCATCCGGGTAAAGATTCGCCAGCGGCACATACCCATTTTCAGTATCCCGGACAATATGAGCTTCACCTTCTGCAATTGTAAATAAACGTTCCACATTCTCACCCTGTGTAAACACATGATCTTTGCCCTTGATAAATTTTTCTACATTGATGTTGTTTAAATGTATATCAACCGCTATATTGGTAACCTGTTTTAACCTTCTATCGAGACTGATTGCAAGGCTTCTGAATTGATTGGACATTCTCAAAAAAGCGACGGAAAGTCTTCGTGAATCGAGAACACCGAGCAGAACATCGTTAACCGCTACGATCGCAGCACTGCGAACACTCTCCTCTAATAATAAGAATGAGGAGACACTTCCGATAAATGCGCCTTCAGCAATTCTGAGCAGTTTCAAAGGGCCCTGAGGGGTTTCTCTGATAATTTCTGCAGTTCCTTCAAGAATGACCCATAACCAGCCGCCATGTTTCCCCTCTCCCACAATTTTGTTGCCGGCATGAACCTCTTCTTCATCCACAACGTACGTGTAATCGACAAGCGGTCCTCTGATAATCGGCAGATTTGACTGTTTGTCCGAAGGAAGTGATGATTTTTTGGTAAATGTTACCGGCCCCAACTGTTCAATCTGTCCATCATCCAGCATTCTTAAACAGTCCAGAATAATTTGCATCCGGCTTTTTTTGATAACATTTTTATTAGAAACTTTTTTTTCAATGAATTCGAATTCTCCCTCAAGCCATCCAAAAAGTGAATTGATGGCATCAAGACCCGTCAATGATCCTACCGAAGCATCAACAGGGTTACCGTTGGAGAATAAAATTGAACCCAAATCTTGAGCATACTTGCTGGTGATGCACAAAACACCTGTACTTGCATTTGAACCGAGGAGTTGCAAGATGTCCCCAAGACTCAAAAAACTAAGATTACCTGCAAGAACAAAATTACCCATGTGTTTTTTATCCCGATTTAAATTGTTTTTTAAATGACAACAATGTCAACTTAAGGCATTCTTTTAAGGTTGCACCCACACCGTCACCGGTAATCGCACTGGCCGAAAAAGAAGGCACCTTAAGCTGCCGGTTTAAATCCCTTTCCATCTGTTCTATAGACATCAAAGGAAGGCCCTGCTCTGCAAGGTCCCTTTTGTTGTGCTGCATAATCAGTGGAATTTTTAAAATGTTAATGCCGTATTCTTTCAAATTATGTTGCAGATCCTTCAATGACAGCATGTTTTTCTCACGTCTGACCGCCAGGGAATCGGCGACAAAAATAACTCCGTCCACGCCCTTTAAAACCAGTTTTCTGGTGGAGCTGTATTGAACCTGACCCGGAACAGTATAAACCTGGACCCTGATATCAAAGCCTTTTATTTGTCCAAGACCCATAGGAAGAAAATCGAAAAAAAGGGTTCGATCACCCTCTGTGTCAACCGAAACCATCTCGCCGACAACCTGTTTTTTATATGTTTTGTAAAGATATTCCATATTCGTGGTTTTTCCAGATCTTCCAGGTCCGTAATATACGATTTTACATTCTATCTCTTTTTTTTTTATATTAAAAATAGCCATATATAATTAGTCCTAAACCAGTAAATTAAGAGGATACTAACTAGTTATTTTACAAATATTTCTCAGATTCTTCAAGGCCTTTCTAGTTTCAGGATACGTAACCGTTATTTTTCATAGCAAACCGGGTTAGGGTTATTTTAATAAAATTTTAATATCCACGCAATAATCTCCCCTCAATGGACCGATTTTAATTTCTTTTACCGATGTCACTGTTCCGGAGCCCCTATATAGAGCAGCGGCAGAATAATACTGAATATCATTAATTATATCCCCAACTTTAAAAACATCAATTAAATCTTTGTCCCTGATTGGAATAAGCAGGCTGACCTTGTTTCCCAATTGAAATTTTACTTTAAATTCAACTACCTGCCCTTTATTGGGCCCTCTATAAATGGTTATTCCCATAGAGTTGATATCGATAATATCAGCATCTTCTTCGACGTCAGGCCCCTCAACCTGGTCTTGATCAATGCTGTCTTTGGGTGGCTCTCTCTTCGGAAGCTTTTTTTCAACACCCTCTTTTTTTAAAATATTTTCAAGAAAAACTCGTAATTTATCCAACTGAATCGTTGAAAATCTTTGGTCTGAGGTCCATTGCTCATATTGAGCAACCGCTTCATCCATTGATGAAAGCGCCATATGACACCTCAGCATATTTTTTGCAGCTACAATACGCAGCGAATCTGTTTTTATGAGTTCGTTAAATTCTGATATGGCTCTTTTTATCTGGCCGAACTTGGCCAGGGCTATGGCGCCGTCAAGTGCTTTTAGATCTTCATTCTTATCCGGTGAAAATGAAACCATCTTTTTTATCAGGTCCTGCATCTTACCAGAAATTTCAGGTTTTTTCGGCGCCTTTTCAATCTTGTTTATATCCTCTTTCAACGCAAGAATTTTTTTTGAGATCCCATTTATCAGGTTTTGATTGGTTTTTAGCTGTTCATTGCTTTGGATCAATTCTTTTGCGTTGTTATATTTTTCCATGGCCTCATTCAACAGGCCTTGGGAATGATAAAGTTCTGCTTCCTGCAATAGTATTTTAATCTTTTTGGCTATATTCATGTGCACCTTCAATTCTGATTAAATATTCTCAATTTTTTATCCTGCATAAACTCCCATGTCAATAACAAGAAGTAAAGATTTTCTTATAAATCTTATAAATATATTGACAATAACCGGTTTTATGTTAACAAAATTTATAATCTTTTTGTTATTGTCATCTGAAAACCGATATTTATATACTTATTCATCAATTAAAAGGAGATTATTATGGATAAGAAAGTAACCGTGGTGGGTGCCGGTAATGTGGGGGCAACCGCGGCTCAAAGACTTGCGGAAAAAGAGATATGCGATGTGGCTTTGATTGATATCATTGAAGGACTTCCCCAGGGCAAATCCCTCGATCTTGCAGAAGCGGCACCTATTGAAAAGCATGATGCCCATCTAACCGGTTCAAACGATTATGCCGCTTCAGCAAATTCAGATATCGTCATTATTACCGCCGGCATACCCAGAAAGCCGGGAATGAGCCGGGACGACCTTCTCAATATCAATGCAGGAATCATGAATAGTGTTACCCGGGAAGTAGCAAAACTATCCCCTGATGCCGTAATTATCGTTGTTAGCAACCCCCTTGATGCGATGTGTCACGTTGCTTATGAAACCAGCGGTTTTCCAAAAAACAGAGTTATCGGCATGGCAGGGGTGCTCGACTCAGCACGATTCAGGTCTTTTATTGCCATGGAACTCAATGTTTCCGTGGAAAATACAACTGCATTTGTCCTTGGCGGGCATGGCGACACAATGGTACCGTTGCCCCGCTATTCCACTGTGGCAGGCATACCGATTACAGAGCTGATGCCAAAAGAACGGATTGACGCTTTGGTGAAAAGAACCGCCAATGGCGGAGCCGAAATTGTCGGACTTCTTAAAACAGGAAGCGCCTTTTATGCACCGGCATCGGCCGCGGTGGAAATGGCTGAATCTATTCTCAAAGACAAAAAGAAAATCCTCCCATGTGCAGCATACCTTGAGGGTGAATATGGATTTAACGAACTTTTTATAGGTGTGCCTGTAAAGCTCGGAGCAAACGGTGTGGAGGAAATCATTGAGATTACCCTCACGGCTGAAGAGAAGGCCGCCCTTGAAAAATCGGCAGACGCGGTCAGAGAACTCAAGGAAGCCTTGAAAAAGCTGGCATAGGATAGGTCGGAAGGCAGAGAAATGACAAACAATTGGCTTTGGATCTTATTTGGAATTTGGAGCTTGTAGTTTGGAATTTATTTGAGATTTGATGCTTGTGATTTGTTGTTTCTCTCTGAGCCGTAGAATCTACGAGCCGGAGGCTAGTTTGTCCGGGTTAGGAATTTGGGTTGAGTGCTTTTTTTACTGATTTTGCAACGTGACGATTCATTCCGGGCAGTGCACTGAGTTCTTCAAATGTTGCTGCCCGAATCTTTTTAATGCTTTTAAAATGCTTTAAAAGCGTTGCTTTTCTTTTTTTGCCGACTCCGGGTATCGAATCAAGCGCAGAACGAATAAATCTTTTTCCCCGACGCTGACGGTGAAATGATATTGCGAACTCATGGGATTTATCCCTTATTTTTTCTAAAAAAAGGAGAGTCTCCCCTCCCCTCCCCATATTTACCGGATTCATCTGTCCAGGTTTATAGATCTTATCTTGTGTTTCGCCTTTGCTTTCGTTTTTCTTTGCAATACTGATGATTTGAAATGTTGGCTTCGGTTTCAGCGACTCGATGACCGATACCGCAATATTGAGCTGTCCTTTTCCGCCGTCCACCATCAGCAGGTCAGGATAAGGCCTTGACTTTTCGCCTTTACCATACCGTCTTTTCAGGACTTCAGCCATACAGGAATAATCGTCTTGAGCATCAACCGATTTTATTCTGTACTTTCTAAATAACGATGGGTTCGCTTGACCCCTTTCAAATACAACCATACCGGCGACAGCCTCTGTCCCTGAAATACTGGAAATGTCAAAACACTCAATTCTCCGGGGGATTTTATCCATTCTCAGTCGTTTCTTAAGCTGAAGAAGAATCTCCATGTCCGTGGCAGCCGAAGCTTTAAGTTCCTTTAGACGGTTTTCCGCATTCTGGGATGCCAAATTAACCAGACGGAGTTTTTCACCTTTTTTCGGTAACAGAATATTCACTTTTTTCCCTTTATAGCCGCTCAAAAGTTCTTCCAGCAAAGATGCGTCTTCAAGTGGGGTGGGAATAAGAACCTCTTTGGGGACAAAGGGGGCGTTTTCATAATATTGCCGAATAAATGCTCCGATCATTTCCTCCTGGGTCGACATGATCTCCCAAAAATTGAAATGCCTTGTCCCCAATAAAAATCCACTGCGAACAAAAAGGACGGTAATCATTGAGTGTTCATGAGATCCGGCAATGCCGATGACATCCCGATCCTTAAAATCATTTGTGACCGCCACTTGCTTTTCAATGACTTGTTCAAGTGCAAACATCTTATCCCTGAGAACTGCGGCCTTTTCATACTCTTGCTTATCCGCGGCCGATATCATCTCTTTTTTTATTTTTTGAATGAGAGCAGGGGTTTTCCCATTCAAAAAGAGGATGACCTCTTTTATGATTTTGTCGTATCTGTTTTTGTCAACATCAAGACAACAGGGTGCAAGACATGCTCCCATCTGATAATTAATGCATGGCCGTGACCGATTTTTAAAATCTTTTGTTTTACACTTTCGAAGTTTGAACGTCTTATGGATTATTTTGAGCGTTTCTCGAACAGCGGCAGAAGATGCGAATGGGCCGAAATAGAGATCCCCGTCTTTTTTTATTTTTCTGACAACAGTAAGGTTGGGATAGGGACTTGTTACGTTCAGGCGCAAACAGGGATACCGTTTATCATCTTTTAATATAACATTATAGCGGGGTCGATATCGCTTGATAAGGTTAGATTCAAGAATCAGAGCTTCTTTCTCGGTATCGGTAATAATGGTCTCAAAATTTGTTATTTTCTTAACCAGAATTCCTGTTTTAATGTCCGGGTGCAAAGGGCCGGTCCGGGATCTTGTAAAGTATGAAGCCAGTCGTTTTTTAAGGTTTCGGGCTTTACCCACATAAATCACCCTGTCCTCGGCATCCTTCATAACATATACACCCGGCCCGGAAGTAACCCTGGCCAATGTGTCTTGCATACGAGAATCGGATCGCGGATGGGTGGATTGCGATTCAGTTGTCATGGGTTTGCTTTCGGTTACAGTTCAAACACAATCATCTTTTTTAACGCTTTAATCTGGTCCCGAAGTTCTGAAGCCTTTTCAAAAGCAAGTTCTTTTGCCGCCTGTTCCATCTGTTTTTCCAAATTTTTAACGATGTCATCTACATTTTCTAAAGAATCGTATTTGGCCACAGCCTCCGACACCCTGTCCGACGGTTCATCTTTATGTTCATACATCTCGGCAAATATTGATGTGATATCTTTTTCGATGCTTTCCGGTGTAATTGAATACTTTTTATTGTAAGATTCTTGAATTTTTCTTCGCCGGTCTGTCTCATCTATGGCTTGCCTCATCGACCGTGTCACAGCATCGGCATACATGATCACCTGACCCCGGATATTCCTGGAAGCACGGCCGCAGGTCTGAATCAGTGATCTTTTAGAGCGCAGGAAACCTTCCTTGTCTGCATCGAAAATGGCTACAAGGGAAACCTCCGGGATATCGAGCCCTTCTCGAAGAAGATTAATTCCGATGAGGACATCAAATATGCCCTTTCTGAGATCGTGAATAATATCCATCCGTTCCAATGTGCCGATGTCGGCATGAAGATATCGCACCCTTACCCCCAAGTCAGCATAATATTCTGTAAGATCTTCCGCCATCCGCTTTGTAAGGGTCGTTACCAGAACCCTTTCATCCCTTTTCCGGCGTATCAGAATTTCTTCAAAAAGATCATCGACCTGGTTTTCCGCTTTTCTGACATCTATCATAGGATCAACAAGGCCGGTCGGCCTTACGATCTGTTCCACAAGTTCGTTATTCGCCTTTTCAATCTCGTGGTCGGAAGGGGTTGCCGATACATAAACCGCCTGTGATATTTTCGACTCAAACTCATGGAACGTCAAGGGCCGGTTATCCAGAGCCGACGGCAACCTGAATCCATATTCGACAAGGGTCTCCTTGCGAGATCTATCTCCTTTATACATTGCTCGAAGCTGGGGAATGGCGATATGACTTTCATCGATGAATACCAAAAAATCGTCGGGAAAATAATCGAGAAGCGTGGGTGGGGGTTGGCCGGGCGCCCTTTGTGTTAAATGGCGTGAATAGTTCTCGATTCCGTTGCAGTATCCAAGCTCCTGGATCATCTCAAGGTCAAAATCCGTCCGTTCTTGGATTCGCTGGGCTTCAATCAACTTGTTTTCATCTCTGAAATAGTCGACCCTTTGTTTTAATTCGGCAATGATCGTCTTAGTGGCTCTTTGCAGAACGCTTTTTTCAGTAACATAATGGCTTGCGGGATATATGGTCGTCCGTTTCAAACGTTTTTTGACAATACCTCTGAGTGGGTCAATTTCTGAAATACCCTCTATCTCATCCCCGAAAAAATCAATTCGGAACGCCCGGTCTTCTTCGTAGGCCGGAAAGATCTCAACCCTGTCGCCCCTGACCCGGAAGACTCCCCTGTGAAAATCCATATCATTCCGCTCGTAATGAATGGCGACCAGATCTGAAATGAGTTTGTCGCGAACCAATTCCATATCCTTTTCAATATCAACACGCATATCCAGATAATCTTCAGGGGCGCCGAGTCCGAATATACAAGACACGCTGGCCACAACAATCACATCCCTTCTTGATAATACCGACCGCGTTGCAGAATGGCGGAGTTTGTCGATCATCTCGTTGATTGAGGAATCTTTCTGAATATAGGTATCGCTTGACGGAATATATGCTTCAGGCTGGTAATAATCATAATAGCTGACGAAATATTCAACAGCATTTTCCGGAAATAGCATTCTGAATTCATTATAAAGCTGAGCGGCAAGAGTTTTGTTCGGGGCGATGACAAGGGTCGGTTTTTCAACTTTTGCAATGACGTGTGCCATGGTAAACGTTTTGCCGGATCCTGTGACCCCCAGGAGAACATGGTGTTTTTTGCCGGCTAAAATCCTTTCGCTCATAGCTTGGATTGCACCTGATTGATCCCCTTTGGGTGTAAAATCTGAGATTAGGTTAAAGGAAGGCATGAAATTAGATGTGATATATATTTGAATTATATATTAATAGAAATTATTATTTATTTACGAGACATTTCTTAATTATATTCATTTGTTGTTAAGTAGAACCACGGATGAACACGAATAAACACAAATTTTAAATAAAAATATACGATCAATTTAGCCATAAAGGTGTTTTTTTAAATGCCCATTTGTGTTTATTTGCGTCCATTTGCGGTGAAATAAAATTTATGTATCTTTAATTTTCCAGGTGGTCCCTTCCGCTCGATCTTCTAAAATTATATTCATGTCGGCAAGCTGATTTCTGATCTGATCCGCCTTTTTCCAATTTTTATCCTTTCTGGCCCTATCCCGTTCTTTAATCATTTGATCAATAACTTCCGAATCAATGGATTTTTGCTCAAGGACCCGGGTCTGTTTTTTTTCAAAATAAACTTTGGGCTGCTCGTTAAGTATTCCCAATATGCCGCCGATTCTCAGAATGTCGGCATGATGGGATCGGGCGATTTTTTTAATTTCAGGTGATACATCGTTTTTTTTCTGATCCAACAAGCGATTGATGCTTCGAACCGTGTCAAAAAGGATGCCGATGCCACGGGCTGAATTAAAATCATCATCCATTGCATCTGAAAAGCGCTGCCAGCATTCTCCGGATTCAAGCGCTTTATCCGGTTTCACGCCAATTTCATTTTCAATACGTTCAAGAAGCGCATAAATTTTATCAAGTCCTATTCTTGCTTCATCCAGGGCCTGGTCCGTAAAATCGATGGGGCTGCGGTAATGATTGGAAAGAAGAAAAAGACGTACCGTTTCGGGATGATATTTTTTTAAAACATCCTTAATCATCAAGAAATTACCCAGCGACTTCGACATTTTTTCGTGATTTATGTTTACAAAACCGTTGTGGATCCAGTATTTTACAAACAATTTTTCCGAAACGCTTTCTGACTGGGCGATCTCGTTTTCATGATGGGGAAAACAAAGATCCTTACCGCCGCCGTGGATATCGAAGGTTTCGCCAAGATATTCCTTGCTCATGGCCGTACATTCAATATGCCAACCGGGCCTTCCCATGCCCCAAGGGCTTTCCCAAGCGGGCTCTCCGGGTTTTGAGGATTTCCATAAAACAAAATCAAAGGGGTTTCGCTTTCTCTCATCAATATCGACTCTTGCTCCGGCCTCCATATCTTCAAGTCTGCGACCGGATAATTTCCCATATTCTTTAAATTTTTCAACGGAATAATAGACATCACCATTTATCCGGTATGCAAAACCTTTTTGTATCAGTTTTTCAACAAACTTAAGAATCTGGTTGATATGCTCGGTGGCTTTTGGCTCGATTGTGGCCCGTTCTACATTCAGGGCATCCATGTCTTTATAGAATTCCGTGATATATTTTTCAGCGACCGCTTTGCAATCCATGCCGAGCTGGTTGGCTTTATCAATGATTTTATCATCAATGTCGGTAAAATTTCTGACATATGTCACATCATATCCTTTTGCTTTAAGATACCTTGCGATAACATCAAACACCACCACCGACCGAGCGTGGCCGATGTGACAGTTGTCATATACGGTAGGACCGCAAACATACATACGGACCCTGCCGGGCTTTAAAGGTTCAAACCGTTCCTTTTTCCCTCCCAATGTATTGAAAACACGCAACGCCATAATTCTTTACCTGTTTTAATCCGGATTACTATTCGTTTTTCTTCCGCAATTCAACGAGAACGACACACATGGCCCCGATACCCTCCCCTTTTCCGATCATTCCAAGACCTTCGAGTGTTGTTGCTTTTACATTAACACACTCCGGCTCGATTTCAATTGCTCGGGCAATATTTTTTTGCATGGCTTCTCTATATGGAGAAAGTTTTGGAGCATCGGCAAAAATCGTCGAATCTACATTCATGACTTTAAAGTTTTTGCTACTGACCAGCTCATAAGTTTTGGTAAGAATTTTTATGCTGGAAATGTCTTTATATTCCGGGTCGGTATCCGGAAAATGCACGCCGATATCGCCCAAACCCGCAGCGCCCAACAGTGCGTCACACACCGCATGAACAAGTACATCGGCATCCGAATGCCCGAGCAGTCCCTTTTCGAAAGGGATGTCAACCCCGCCCAGAACTAGTTTCCGCCCTGCAACAAGTCCATGAACATCATATCCGATACCTACGCGCATATTAATCTCCGCTGTTTATTTTCATTGAGAACCTGGTCCTTAATTCAATGAACTTCCAAAAAAGCGAATCCCCTCCAGGATGACTACCAAAGCCGGGATCCCTGTTTCTGGATTTTTTACTGTATCTCTATATACTCCATATAAATTCTTGACGCAATAGCAGTCGATAGCTATATGAATTGTTACTTGTAACTTAATCAGGAAACAGCCATGTCTATCCAAATGCTTGCCCAAGAACTTTATCGTCTTTTGCAAGAAGTCGAAAAAATTGAAAAGCAGTTCGAGAATGCACCGCCGGAGAAAAAAGAAAAAATCCAAGACAAGCTTCGTAAAATAAAAGCCGAACGAAATCGAATACGTGCCGCCCTTGATGGCAGAATAGACCGTCAGCCAAAACATCAAACAAAGTAAGACAGAACAATCTATTCGATCAACTGAAGCTTGATAGTTTAGGAATTTCCTTTTTTTAGAGCGGCAAAGCCGCGTTATATAGAATCGCGAAGCGATTGTATAACTTGTTTTACCCTTTTGATTCGCGATCCGGCAAATCAAGACCACCTTGGATAACTTCGGTTCCAGCCTTTCCGGCAACGCCTTGCTCAATATCTTCAAGTGAAGTGATTACAGATCTTCCACCACATTTGAAAACAAACTGCATGGCCGCCTCTATTTTGGGTTGCATGGAGCCCGGAGCAAAGTGGCCTTCTTTTAAATATCTTTCCGCTTGTTCAAGAGTCACAGAGCCAAGGAATTTTTGATTCTTACCACCATAGTCAAGTGCGGCCCCTTGAACATCTGTTGCGATTAAGAAAATATCCGCCCCGACTTCCTCTGCCAATTTCGCCCCGGCCAAATCTTTGTCGATAACCGCATCAATTCCTTGAAAGGCTCGTCCTTCACGGATTACGGGTATTCCACCGCCTCCGCAACAGATAACAATAAAGTTCATATCGATAAGGCTCTTGATTTCACGTTTTTCAACAATACTAACGGGCCTGGGAGACACGACCACCCGCCGGTATCCTTTGGCGGTTTTGCGCATTGAATATGGAACAGATGCAGCTTCTTTTTCCGAATAAACAGGGCCGATAGGTTTTGAAGGGTTTTGAAAGGCCGGATCATTTTCATCCACAACCACGTAACTGATAAGACTGACCAAAGGTTGGGTATGGATTCCCAATTCCATAAGTTCGCTGTCCAATGTCGATTCTATCATATAGCCGATCTGACCTTGGGTTTGTGCAACCAGAATTTCCAGGGGCAATTCGGGAACCACCGTGCAATGTTCTTGCTGAAGCAACAAGTTTCCCACCTGAGGCCCGTTACCGTGTGTAATGATGATTCTATAATTTCTGGAGAGCCTGGCGATTTGTCGAATGGGCACCTTCAGATTTTCAAATTGCTCTTCAATGGTACCCTCCTGGCCTTTCCGGATGAGAGCATTTCCACCGAGAGCCACTATCAGTGTTTTTTTCTGGTTTTTCATACATTTAAACGTTTTATAAGCACTTCTTCCAACAGAGGCCTGCTATGATTGCGATATTCATAGCATACTCTGAGAGTCGGTTTATTGATTGAAACGAGCTTGGGAAGATCGATAGGGGTTGCAAAGAGAACCCGCTCACAATCGACTTTATTAATCGTGATTTCCAAATCGTGAATCTGCTCTTTGCTGTATCCCATAGCCGGCAGAAGGGGGCCGACATGAGGATACTTTTCAAAAGTATCCTTTATGGTTCCGAATATATAGGGTCTGGGGTCAACAATATTTGCAGCACCATACATTTTAGCGGCAATAGTTCCGGCCCCAAAAGGCATTCCTCCGTGAGTCAGTGTTGGGCCGTCTTCAACCACCAAAACACGTTTCCCCCGGATAAGATCTGGATCATCTACAATAACAGCTGATTCAGCCAACACAATATCTGCATTCGGCGCATGTTGTTCTATATTTTTTCTTACCCTTGTGACCTGCTCCGATTCTGCACTATCCACTTTATTGATTATCGCTATGTCTGCCATGATCATGTTGGTTTCACCCGGATAATACAGCAGCTCGTGTCCGGCCCGGTGCGGATCAAATAATACAATGTGAACATTCGGATAATAAAACGGCGTATCATTGTTTCCACCGTCCCATACAATAAAATCCGCTTCCGCTTCTGCTGCTTTAAGAATTTGAACATAATCGATTCCGGCATAAACCACAATTCCTTGATCCACCAGGGGTTCATACTCTTCTCTTTCCTCAATGGTGCACTGATGCTTCTCAAAATCTCCATAACAGGCAAAGCGCTGCACAATCTGATTCGTCAAATCCCCGTAAGGCATTGGATGGCGAACAACCACGACCCTTTTCCCCATTTTCCTCATGATCTTGCATACATGGCGAGTGGTTTGTGATTTGCCGCATCCCGTCCGTACCGCGCAAATTGCCACAACCGGTTTGTCTGATTTGAGCATCGTATATGTGGCGCCAATAAGTATGAAATCCGCACCGCCGGCCATAGCCACAGAAGCCCTATGCATCAGCTCCACGTGAGAAATATCGCTGTAGGAAAACGCAACCAGATCTACTTTGTGTTGCCGAACAAGATCGGCCAGCTCATTTTCGGGATAGACGGGTATGCCGTTTGGGTAAAGTTCTCCCGAAAGCTGGGGTGGATACTGGCGGAAAATAGATATTGAAATTATGGAAGTCTCGCCCGGCAGCACCCATTATAATGACTTTTTCAACCATACGATTCCTTTTATATAGATGTGTAACCTTTCACGGATTTCTTTTAAATAACAAATTCCAAGTACCAAATTACAAATAAATCCCAAATCTCAAGCATCAAATTCAAAACATCATGCCAAAGGAAGGCAAGAATCTAGAGTTCCTATGATTTTAACTATTTCGATTTTTCCAGTATTAATAAAAATATCTTTTTCAATTCGTCTGTCTTTCTTCAAAATCATAAGGTTTCGAATTTTGAATTTCGGTTATTGTAATTTTTTTGTTATTTGGAATTTGTTATTTGGAATTTCCATTAATTCAACGACTCTGTGAACGGATACATAACTGTCTATGTACTGGTCAAAACCTTATCAATTCTCTCCATGGCCCAGTCGATTTCTTTTTGGGTAATGACCAGGGGCGGCGCAAAACGAATAATGTTCTCGTGGGTTTCCTTGCAAAGCAGACCTTGCGTCATTAGCGCTTCACAATACCGCCGGGCTCCGCCGGACTCGGGAATAAATTCCACGGCAAGCATAAGGCCCTTGCCCCGAACTTCTTTTATATAAGGATTTTTAATCTGTGACAACTTAGACAGGAAATACTCCCCCATGGCAGCAGCATTTTCGATCATGTTCTCTTCAATCAAAACCTTAAGGGCGGTCCTGGCAATGGCACAGGCCAGAGGGTTGCCTCCGAAAGTACTTCCGTGTTCGCCCGGACGCAACACATCCATGACCTCTTGGTTTGAGAGTACCGCAGAAATGGGATAGAACCCCCCGGAAAGCGCCTTTCCGATAAGGGTTAGGTCTGCCTCGATTCCATCATGCTGCTCGGCCAGAAGCTTGCCGGTTCGACCCAATCCGGTCTGGATTTCATCCAGGATCAACACCACGTTATTTTTTTCGCAAATAAACTTGGCCTCCTTTAGAAATCCTTTCGGAGGTATAATTACCCCGGCCTCACCCTGGATCGGTTCCACCATGAAGGCTACGGTGTTGGGGGTTATTGCCGCTTCAAGGGCACTTACATCACCAAAAGGGATAATTTTAAAACCTGGAGTAAAAGGGCCAAACCCATCGCGGGAATGTTCATCCGTGCTGAACCCCACAATGGTGATGGTTCGGCCATGAAAGTTATTCTCACATACGATGATTTCGGCATGATCTTTGGTGACGCCTTTGACCTTGTATCCCCACTTGCGGACTGCCTTGATGACCGTCTCAACGGCTTCGGCCCCGCTGTTCATGGGCAAAATCTTGTGAGAATGGGTCAGTTCACAGATTTCTTTATAAAGCGGGCCCAATTGATCATTGCGGAATGCACGAGACGTCAGGGTTAACTTCCGGGACTGTTCGATCATTGCACTCATGATCTTCGGGTGGCAATGTCCCTGGTTGACCGCCGAATACGCTGAAAGGCAGTCCATGTATTTTTTGCCTTTCACATCCCAGACCCAAACGCCTTCACCGCGCTGCAACACCACGTCAAGCGGCTTATAATTGTGAGCTCCGAATTTGTCTTCCAATCTTATGTAATACTGCTGATCCATTTTTTGCGCCTCTCTTATTTCTATGGCTTTCCGGCTGCCCCTATAAGATACGTGGATTTTTTTTCATTACCAACAGGAAATAAAAGAATCGGTTTTTAAGCAAATGGGAAAAGAGACGGTTTTCGTTCAAGCACGAGTTGTGCGGGACCAAGCCTCAAAATTTAATTACTAACACGTTACAAAGCCAAATCCGCCCGAGATGCTTATGAAAGAATCGCCAAAGCCCGTGCTACGTTTTTTTCGCGAGGGGATAACTCCGGCCCCCATAAAAAGGAAATGAAAATTTGGAAGCTTGCCGGAATTGAGCCTGCTGGCCAAAAGATTTACAGAGAGTATGGAAAAATCAAGTATGGTGCTCCCCTTTATTTCACTGATGGAGTGTCTGAAACGCTGGTAATGGAATTCAGCGGGCTAAAGAGATCTTATAGATTGACTTGCAGGCCTTTTTCCCTGAGATATTCCTTTACCTGTCTAATACCCAGGATGCGATAATGAAAAACCGAGGCCGCGAGTAAAATCTGAGCGCCTCCCTGGACGACACCCTCATAGAAATGCTCCAGATTACCGGCCCCGCCTGAAGCGATTACGGGCAGGTCCACTGCATCCGAAATGGCCTTTGTGAATTCCAAGTCATAACCGGCTTGTGTGCCGTCTCCATCCATGCTTGTTGGCAGGATTGCGCCTGCTCCAAGTTCCTGGCATTGCTTTGCCCAAGATATTGCGTCTTGCCCCACGGGTTTTGTGCCTCCAGAGACAACCAGTTCAAACCCGGAAGGCATCTCCTTGTTTCTTCTGGCATCCACGGCCACGGTCACCTTATCAGGGCCAAACTGCGCCGTTGCCCGGGCCACCACATCCGGATCTTTAACCGCAGCGCTGTTCATGGATATTTTATCAGCACCGGCTTCAAGAACCATTTCGATGTCTTGTAAAGTAGAAATGCCACCTCCCACGGTGAGGGGTATGTCAATCACTGAAGAGACTTTCTTGACCCATTCGAGTCTGGTTTTTCGGTTTTCCAAGGTTGCCGCGATATCGAGTATGGCCAGTTCATCGGCGCCTTCTTTTTGATAATACGCAGCATTTTCAACCGGGTCACCGGCATCTTTGAGGTCAACAAAATGAATCCCCTTCACGACCCGGCCGTCTTTCATATCCAGGCATGGCATGATTTTAACGATACTCATAATTTTCTCCTTTTTGGATTCTCTAATTCCGACTTATAATATTTTTTCTCTGGTCTGGAAAATATTTTAAAATTTCACCCCATGCGCTGATGGAACGATCCATGCCGATCAGTGCAACTTTTGTTGAGCCATCCGAATCTTTGGGAAAATTATTCAATATTTCAAATTGTTCGTCTTGAGCGCTGTGAAGTGCCCTTTTGAGTTTTACATATAAGACAGAATATGCACTATGGTTTCTTCATCAATTTGCTTTTGAGGCATTTCATTCTCTTCCATACCAAGAGAATCAAGGTCGATCCCCTGTTCTTCTGCCATCTCTTTCAACATATTTAAAGTTTCATCAAGCGTTTCGCCCAGTTTCTTCCAGAATTCCTCGTTGTTTAAATCTACCGATTCAAGATCACCGAATTTTTCTTCACTCATTTCAAAGTTCAAACAGCGAGACGTAAAAGGACAGCGTTCACACCAACGGACGCAGTAATTATAAATACCCGGTATGTAATTTGAATTTTCACTATACTAACCATTATGGTTCTTAAAAGTCAACCTTGTGATGTTGCCCGGAAGCACGTATATCATCTACCCTGGCGACTCCGGCGCACAAGCCAGGATATTTTCATAAAAACTTCCGGGATAGAAGCTGTTTCATGTAAACCGCTTCTTTTATTATTCTTCATCATTGATAATTAGACTTTCAAATATACTCCTTTCTCAACACTTTTAATTTTACCCTCTTTTTTCAGTTTATAAATGATATTATGAACCTTCTTCCGAGAAAACCCGGTCTTTTCAGAGATAATCGCAGGACTGACACCTTTCTTTGATCGATTGATGATTTTGAGCACAGTTTCAGCTGCAGTTACAGGTTTCTTAGGAGCGGCTTTCTTTGCGGCCGATTTCTTGGGCTTTGACGGAGCTTTGCGGGCGGGTTTCGCTTTACCCTTTTTACCAACATGGGACGTTGCGATCGTATCCAGTTTTTCTGCCAAAGCTTCAATCCCCTGTGCCATGGCTTTCATGCCTTCCACTACAGTTTTTAGGAACACATCAATTTCTTTCATTCGTCTTCCTCCTTAAAATTTGATTTGATATCAATTAATTACAACAAACAACACAATAAAAGTCAAGGATATTTGCAACTCAACAAAAAAGCCTACGTCGCACTATTAACCCTTCGATTATACTCCAATCAGTTTATCCGCACGAAAAAATCCTAAATGGTTTTCCGGTAAAAATTGATAGATATTTGTGCAAGATTCCGGTATTAATTTAGTGTTTCATTATTTTTATGGTTTTGATATAGGACTCCATGAAAAAAACGCTTGTCACTATTGATTGTCTCGTAAGCAAAAAGTCAAAAACCTATAGGTTAAACAAAAATGGATGTCGATCGCCGTTATTTTTTAAAGTTAGTAGCCCAAGCAGCTATGGTCTGCTTATGCCCTTCACCGGCCATTGCGATAACTGATCGTTTTTTATCGCCGAAACGGAAACTTTCTTTTTACAACACACATACGGAGGAAAGTCTTGAAGTTTGTTATTACATCCAAGGCAGGTATCAACCCAAGGCGTTGAAAAATATCAATTACGCCCTTCGTGATCATCGGACAGATGAAATTAAATCCATTGATATCAATCTATTGAATTCGCTCTATTCAATTAAAAAGAAGCTGAACATATCAGAACCTTTTCATATTGTTTCAGGGTATCGTTCTCCTGGAACAAATGAGTATTTATACCAGAGACGTAAAGGAGTTGCTAAAAACAGCCTTCACATGCACGGCAAGGCCATTGATTTTCGACTGCCGGATATCAGTCTTCCGGTATTGCGCCGGACAGCAGCTGCGTTAAAGGCGGGAGGGGTGGGTTACTACCCGTGCTCTAATTTTAT
Organism: Deltaproteobacteria bacterium; assembly: GCA_019308685.1. GTDB lineage: Bacteria > Desulfobacterota > Desulfobacteria > Desulfobacterales > UBA11574 > S5133MH16. The sequence continues at coordinate 1,374 of JAFDHQ010000048.1, read as the reverse complement.
TCATATTGATGTTGGACCGATTAGATACTGGCAATATCCTGGATGAAAAATATTTTTTTGCTGGATTTTCTCCGTATAATACTTTTGGAGACGTCGCTTTTTGGTTAAAAGCAACATTCAACTGGCGGTCCCTTCCATATATGTCATCCCTAAAGTTAATCATACCATCTTTGTCAACCCAGACCGTCCAATAAAGTATATAAATTTTTATCGGGTCTGATAATAATATTGCTTTGTTTTTATTGCGATTGACCGCAGCAAGTAATTTTTCAAGACTCCATTTTGAATTATTTTGTAAAAGGTACGCTGCAAGTTCCATGGGTTTTTCAATGCGGACACAACCGGAACTAAAGGCGCGTTTTGTCATATTAAATAAGTTGCGAGCCGGCGTGTCGTGTAAATATATGCTGAACTCATTTGGAAAAACAAATTTTACCCGACCAAGGGCATTTGAGTTTGCCGGATCCTGGCGGAACTTATAGACAAAATTTTTCTTGGTTATCGCAGCCCAGTCAATAGATCCAGGATTCAACTCCCTTGCATCTTCTTCCCAGTTTTCAAAAACCCTGATGTTATGATCAGACAAGTAGCCTGGGTCTTTTTTGATACAGGGTAATATGTCATTGAGCGCAATGGTGTGGGGAATATTCCAATAGGGATTCAATTCAAGATATCTTATTTTTCTTGATAAAACAGGAGTGGGTCGCTCCATTTTTCCCACAATAGCTCTAATCGATTTTATGGTTTGCTCATTTTCAATAACATTAAGTTTAAAATCGGCCGTATTAACTATGATATGGCGGTTTCCCAAGTCTTGAGGAAGCCAACGCCAACGTTCCATATTCAATCTGATTTGTCTGATACGATCTTCCACCGGAACGTTTAGTGCGAATAGTGTCTTTGATCCCACAATTCCATCGACCTTAAGCCCGTGTCTTGCCTGGAATCTTCTGATTCCATCTTCCAAAACTTCATCAAAATAGTCATGATTGGTGCAGGTTGAGTCTGTCAGATCACCTGAAATGATCAGTCGTGATCGCAAAGCGCCAATCCGTATTCCATAATCACCTTTTCGCAGTTTCTCCCGGGCAGGTACTTTATGCCAGCCGCCCGACTTTTTTATCTTTTGGTATTTTAATAATGCCTGTTTTAATCTTAGATATCCGGAATGATGGGGTTGCAGAGCACAAACAAATCCTTCCATCTTGTTATCATACAACACAGTTTGAAAAATTTCTCCCAGCTTTCTCTTTGGTTTTTTTATATACCAGTTCAAATTGTTGGAATAAGGATCTACGATTCCTTCAGACAGATGAAATGCATATGATAAAAAAGCATCCGTTAAGAGAATATCAAGTTCTGCCAACTTTGCAG